>CALCEK010000201.1 GCA_937900125.1 uncultured Treponema sp.
GGTGCAATCCTTCGCAATACGGCTTTTGCAAGGGCTGTTTTACGGGCGAATATCCAATGTCTGTTCCTGGCGAATTAAATGGCAAGCGTATTTAAGATAAAATTAAGGTTAAGGAGATTTTATGGCAAACGGTGTTGATTATAAAGCTGCGGGTGTTGATGTAAACGAAGGGTATCGTGCGGTTGACAAATATCGCGTTCAAGCTTCTCGTGCAAAAATTCCAGGTCAGCTAACAGATTTGGGCGCGTTCAACGGAATGTTTGCCGTGCCAAAAGATGTAAAAGAACCCATAATGGTTAGCGGAACCGATGGTGTTGGTACAAAACTTGATATAGCTTTTAAATTAAAAAAATACGATACAGTCGGAATTGATTGTGTGGCGATGAGCGTAAACGATATTTTATGTTCTGGAGTTCAGACAAATTTCTTTTTGGATTACATTGCTTGTGGAAAATTGGATGCTCAAATCGCGGGAGAGCTTGTAAAAGGGGTTACAGACGGCTGTCTTGAAGCAGGATGTGCTTTGCTTGGCGGAGAAACTGCGGAAATGCCAGGCTTTTATGATGAAGGAAAATACGACCTTGCGGGATTTGGCGTGGGTGTTGTTGACAAAAAGGACATAATCGACGGAACAAAAATTTGCGAAGGCGACATTCTTGTGGGACTTTCTTCTACAGGGGCGCATTCAAATGGCTATTCCCTCATTCGTAAACTTGTAACGGATTTTTCTGAACCTTATTCCGACGGTGAGACTTCTGCAAAAACAATCGGGGAGGCTCTTCTTACACCAACTCGAATTTATGTAAAGCCCGTTATGGAAGTTCTTGCGCAATACAGAGAAAGTGTTCACGGAATGGTGCATATTACAGGTGGCGGATTTTACGAAAATCTTCCGCGAATGTACATTGAGGCAAGCGATGGGGTGCAGCTTTGCTCGGTGATAAAAAAAGGCTCGTGGAAGATTCCTGCAATTTTTGCCGAGTTAGAGCGACGCGGTGCTGATTCAAGCAGAATGTTTTCTACATTTAATATGGGAATCGGATTTGTCCTTGCGGTTGAAAAATCAAAAGCCCAAGAAATTTGTGATTTGTTTAACAAAAATGCTCCAAAATATCATAAAGAAGGTTGTCCTGATTTGCTTGCGACAAAAATAGGCTACGTTGGACACACAGAAAAAATCACTGGGGAGCTAAAAGGAAATCCCCAAATGACTATTTTTGAATAAAAATATACAGTTTGAGTTTTAAGCCGTTTTTCCTGTGGCAAGTAGGCAAGTGCCTTCAACAATTGCTTCGTGTTCTAAAGGGGCTATACGTGCGTAAAGCGATTCTGGGGTGTCGCCCGCTAACACAGGAACTTTTTTTTGTACAAGGATTTTTCCAGTATCACAGCCAGAATCCACAAGGTGAATTGTGCAACCGCTTTCTTTTTCATCAGAAGCTAAAACTGCCTTGTGGACATTTTCTCCCCACATTCCAACTCCGCCGAATTTTGGAAGAAGGGCAGGGTGCAAATTGATAATTTTGTTTTTGTACTCTTCTAAAATCGCACCAGTAAGAACTGAAAGATAGCCCGCTAACACAATTCCTTCTATATTATACGTTTTACAGAGTGATAAAATTGCGTCTGAAACGGCTTGCATTTTTTGTTCCCGCGTGGAATTTTGCGCAAGTCCTTTTCCTAAAACGCTAAAAGGGCTACATATTTCCGTTTTTATTCCTGATTTTTTTGCTCTTTCAAGGGCAAAGGCATTTTTTGTGTTAGAAATTACAAGTGCAATGTGGTAGGGTGCAGATGGATTTTTTGTTTCGTAATCGATTAGGGCTTGAAGATTTGTTCCGCTACCACTTACTAAAACCGCAATATTCATTTTTCTGCCTCTGCATAAGTTTCTGATTCTGAAGATTCTTCGGTGGAATCTGGGGCGTTTTGTTGGGGAATGCGAATCCTTGTGGCATTACTATAATCTTCTGAGTTAAGATTATTTTCAGTTTGGGTAAAGTCAAAATCATTTAAGAAAACTTCAAGGATTTTATCTACAGTAGACGGAAAAAGTTCGCAAAGCTCTGTTCGACTGTAACGACCATTTTCGTATTCTACTGTTTGGTCAGAGCGAACGGCGTATTTTTTGGAAAGGATTGCACGTCCTTCATTATCGTAAGCGGAAACGGCAAGTTCTACACGAGCGGCGACCGCCTTTTTTGTTAAACTCGTGGCAACTTTTTCTTTATAGAAGGTAAATTCGGTAAAAAGGAGCGATTTTGCGCCTGTTTGTTCCGCAAGTGCCTTTCTTTTCTTTGAGCTTCGCGAAGAAATAACTTTTGAACTAGACGCTGACACCCTATCGTCAACTTTTAGCAAAAAACTGTTACCGCTTTTCTTAAATTCATCTGAATTTGAAACAACATCTTGGGGAATTGTCTGAATCCCGCGAAGCGAAAGCTGATAAAAAATCGCGTCCATTGCAGAATCAATGCGCTCGTTTACGGTTTCAACTTCAACATCGCCCTTGTTGAGCGTCCGATTTATTGCGCCTGTCAACATACCGCCGTGGGTATTGTCAACTTTTTCTTGCCCTGAATGTTTTGGGTCTTCGTACCACGGAACGCCCGAATTTCCATAAACGCTCACGACCGCCATTGGTGAATAATTGTTTAAAATTGGTTTTTTGTTTGAAGCGCATCCAGAAAAAAATGTAGTTAGCGCAAAAATCGCAATGCAAAGGATTATTTTGTTTTTCATCGTTTTTCCTTTTTGTACAAGTTTCGTTTTTGCAATATTAGCGCGTAAACGCATTTTTTACAATAGACTTTTCCGCGCGGTGTTAGGGTGATGCCGCAAAAAACAATTCCAAGGAAATTGCGGAACTGCTCATTTCTCATGGTGCAAAGTAAATATAGCTTCTTAACAAATCAAAAAACGCCCTTTTGCTTTGAGCCGCCCGAATGTTTTGGGAAGAGTTTTTTGCTTTAAAACTTGGGGGCGTTTTTTTGTGACAGCAAAAGCAGCATTTACAAAAAAATCGGAATCTGAAAACAATTGATTTTTTTCAATTTATTTTCAGATTCCGAAAGAACTGCGTGATATAATTTTGTTACGCTGCCGTGATGGTTATTTTTTTGACTTCATTTTTCTGAACGTTTCGGGGTAGAGTTATATTTAAAAGTCCATTTTTGAACGTTGCAGAAATTTCTTCGGCGTTTACATCATCGGGGAGCGTAAAACTTCTTGTAAATTGTGAAATATGCCGCTCGCGGATGAGCCATTTTTCTTTTTGAGCATTTTTATCTTGCGCATCCTCTTTTTTCTCCTCTTTTATGGAAGAAATTGTAAGTACATTATCTTTTACATTGATGTCAACATCGTTTTCTGAGCGACCGGGCAATTCCATTGTAAGCAGATAAGTTTCTTTGCTTTCCTGAACATCTACTTTCGGCACAAAATTTGTCTTTGTACGGTACAATTCAGGAATAAAGCCAAAGCCATCGTCAAAAAGTGAATTAAAAAGTGAAAGTTCGTTCATATTGTTACCCTCCAAAATAGTTTTTTTTCTGAAAGCCTTTTTGCTTTCACATAAGAGTGTAGCAAGTTCCGTGCCAACTTTTTGGAAAAAAGCTGTAACTATTTTGGTTTTCGCAAAAGAATCTACAGATGTTTCGCTGGCGAAGCCTAGCGAAGCCTAGCGAAGCCTAGCAAAGCCTAGCAAAGCCTAGCAAAGCCTAGCAACGCCCCGGGCAACGCCCTATAGAAGCTCTATGGCTCAACATGACGAGTAAATTTGCGCTGTTTTGTAATAAAAAAGGAAAGATCTAAAAATTGCAATTTTTCGAGCTACCCAAAAAGTTTATAAAAAGTGATTTTCTTACGAGATGAAACTTTTGATTTTGCATAAAGACGCGGTGTTTGCGTGGGGAAACAAAAAATTGTGGCAAAATGACGCAAAAGTTTTGCCGAAAAGACAACTTATGTGCGTCATTTTGTCCGAATCTCACAAATGCAATTTAAAACCCAATTAAAAAAAGGAAAAAAATCGCATTTAGAGCGTTTTACATTGCTGTGTAACCGCCGTCAACTGGCAAAATTACCCCAGTAACGTATGTGGAGGCGGGGCTTGCCAAAAAGATTGTGGCTGTATCGAGTTCGCCTTCGTTTCCGTAGCGGGAAAGAGGAATCATTGTTTTTGCATTTTGCTGGAAAAACTCTGAATCTAGGGTTTCCTTTGTGAGTGGCGAGTAAAAATAGCCTGGGCAAATTGCGTTTACTGTGATATTGTATTTTCCCCATTCGCTTGCAAGTCCGCGTGTAAGGTTTACAACTCCGCCTTTTGCCGCATGGTATGGCGAACAAGGGGCAACTTTGTTTCCAACTAAGCCATACATTGATGCAATGTTGATGACTCGACCATATTTTGCGGGAATCATTGCTTTTTTTGCGATTGCACGTGCAACTCGGAATGTGCCGAACATATCGATATTGACTTCGTTGTAGAATTGTTCATCGGTAATGTCTTCTGCTGGAGCAACTGCGCCAGTTCCTGCGTTGTTAATTAAAATGTCAATCCGCTTGAATTTTGCAAGTATTTCGTCAACAGCGGCTTCTACTTTTGCTGTATCGGTGATGTCGCACTGAATCGACAAAGTTTCAACTCCGTAAGTTTCTGCGATTTCTTTTGCAACTGCGTCAATTTTGTCTTTGCGACGTGCGATTGCCACAATAGAAGCCCCTTGATTTGCAAGTGCGTGAGCCATTTGCACACCTAAACCTGTAGAACAACCTGTAACAACCGCAACTTGACCTTTTAAATCGAAATAAGATTTCATTTTTCACTCCCTAAAGTACTTAAGATAAAATTGCTCGAAAAATTTAATTTTGCGAACAAAGATATTGTACACCTAGAATTCGTTTTTGTATAGAGTTAGTTTTGGATAACTATCTCCTCCTGCGTCATTATGCCTAGCAACGCTTGGCAACACGTTGACCTGAGCGGAAACATGGTTTCCAAACAGGTCTATTATATGGGTGAAAATTTATTGAAGGATTTTTATGAATTGATTATAGTAGAGTTGTAAAATTGTGAGGATTTCAAAAAAATTGAACTTTTGATGTCCTATCATATTTTGGAGATTTAAAATGATAGAAGTAGAACACGCAGTTCGCTTGTTCGGGTCGTTTAGGGCTGTTGATGACATCAGTTTTTCTATTCAAAAGGGAGAAATTGTTGGACTTTTAGGACCAAACGGGGCAGGCAAAACTACTACTATGCGAATGATTAGTTGTTTTTTAGAGCCAACAAGCGGTTCTATAAAAATTGATGGTCTTGATGTAACAAAAAATCCTGTTGAAGTAAAGCGCAAAATCGGTTATATGCCAGAAAGTGCGCCCTTGTATTCTGATATGATTGTAGCTGATTATTTAAGTTACATTTCAGAAATGTATGGTTTGGACCCAAAAGAAAAACTTCCCGCGCTTGCACAAATTTGCGGTTTAAAGGAACAGATGCACAAAAATATTGCTGACTTAAGTCGCGGAAATCGACAGCGCGTTGGTTTGGCACACGCACTAATGTCCGACCCAGAAATTTTAATTCTTGATGAACCTACAGGCGGTCTTGACCCGAATCAAGTTGCAGAAGTTCGTTCTCTCATAAAAGAAATTGGAAAAACGCGCACTGTTATAATTTCAACCCACATTTTGAGTGAAGTTGAAGCTTTGTGCGACCGCGTTATAATAATTTCTCAAGGAAAAAAAGTGGCGGATAGTCCTACAGAGGCTTTGCGAGAACAATCTGGTAACAAAGCTTTTGTTTTGTTGACTGTCGGTGGTGCAGAAGAGAGCGAATTGTTAAGTGCGTGTGTAAAAGTTTGCGGGGGAGCGGCTCATGTTACTATACAAAAACACGGCGATTTAAGCGAAGTGAGCATTTCTGTAAATGCCGAAACCGAAATTCGTCCCGCCCTTGCAAAACTAATAAGTGATTCTGGCTGGGAACTTTATTCGCTTTCTCTAAAAAAGAATAGCCTTGAAGATGTCTTTAAACAACTCACTCAAAATACGGAGAAGTCAACAAATGAAAACAAATAAATCTGCCTGGAAGATTATCGCTCGGCGCGAACTTTCAGCGTATTTTACAAGCCCCGCAGCATATATAGTTTGCGTTCTATTTTTGCTGTTTTCGGGATTTATGTTTTTTTCAACATTTTTTTTATATGCTCGCGCTGAATTACGCAATTTTTTTAGATATTTGCCGCTTTTATTTAGCGTTTTTATTCCCGCTCTTACAATGCGAAGTTTGAGTGAAGAAAACCGAAGTGGTTCTATTGAAACACTCTTAACTTTACCTGTAACAGTTGGTGAAATTGTTGCGGGTAAATTTATTGCAGCTTTTCTTTCTGTGATTGTGATGCTTATTCCAACGCTAAGTTTTGCACTTGCCTGTTACATTTTAGGTTCCCCAGATTCAGGACCGATTATCGGCGGGTATCTTGGCGCGATTTTCCTTGCTTCTTCTTACACTGCAATCGGATTGTTTGCCTCTTCGCTTTCAAAAAATCAGATAATATCTTTTTTGCTTGCATCTTCTGTGTGTCTTGTACTTTCGCTTTTGGATTCGATGATTGTACTTTTCCCAGGGAATGTTGCAAATGTTATAAGTTTTATTTGTTCGGGAAGCCATTTTACGTCAATTTCTAGGGGTGTCCTTGATTCCCGCGATATTTTGTATTTTGTTTCCATAACAGCGATTTTTTGCGCTTTAACAGTTCATGGAATCTCTCGTTCAAGAAAAGGTTAAAATAAAATGAAAAAGAAAAATTCCTTTGTTTCATGGCTAAAAGACCCTTCGTGGGACATTTGGCTTTTTATAATTGTTGTCGTCCTTGCAAATTTAGTTTCTACTCGATTGTTTTTTCGGCTAGACTTAACCGCCCCACATTCATATTCCCTTTCTGCGTCAAGCAAAGAATTGGTTAAGAATTTGGAAGAACCTTTGAGCGTAAAAGTGTTTTTTTCAGATAATCTTCCTTCAGAAGACAATGCAATTAAAGATTATGTTAAGGATATTTTAAGCGAATACAAAAATGCCGCAAATTCAAATTTTAAAGTTGAATCCTTTGACATGGAAAAAGCCGAAAGTCAACAACAGGCACGGCAATACGGTATTCAAACGATACAGAGGCAAGAAATCAAAAATAACGAAGTCGGCTTTAAAAACGTTTATATGGCTCTTGCTTTAACTTACGGCGACCAAATTGAAGTATTAAATGGACTTACGTCTACAAGCGGGCTTGAATATAAAATAACAAATGCCCTTAGTTCTGTAATTTACAATTCAAATGCGCTTTCTGGCTTAAAACAAAAAGTGCAATTTACGCTTTACCGCACGGCTTCTCTTTCGCAATTTGGGATTCAGGGCTTTGCCGAGTTGGATTCGGAAGTTCAAAAAGCATTTTCCACACTTGAAAAAAAATATCCTGGACTTTTGCAGTTGGAAATCCAAAATCCCCAGGGGGAAGAAGTTGACAATTTGCATAATCTATACGGAATACAAGTGCTTCCTTGGCGGAATGCGGACGGCACTACGGGGCAAGGTGCATTTGGTTTTGTTGTCGAGTTGCAAGGTAGAGCAAAACTTGTGCCACTTTCTGTTGTAAATGTAATTTTCAGTTACGCGGTGCAAGGTCTTGAAGGACTTTCGGAATCTATGGAAGAAAGTATGAAAAGTTTGCTTTCTCGAACAACGCTTGTTGCTTATAGCACAGGTCATGGTGAGCTTGATTTAAGCGATTCTCAATCGGGGGCGGCAAATTTTGCGCATCTTTTTGAAAATCGTTATGAGTTTGCCGAAGTTTATCTTCAAAATGACGAAATTCCTTCTAGTGCGGGAACACTCATTGTAAATGGTCCAAAAACGCAATTTTCTGATGAGGAGCTTTATAAAATCGACCAATTTTTACTGAAAGGCGGAAATCTTTTGCTTTTCTTAGACCCATTTTATGTTTTACAACCAGAAGGGCAGTCAGCTTATTACGAGCAGCCGCAGTTTATTCCGTCTAACACGGGCTTAGAATCCTTAGTTGAAAAATACGGGGTTAGGGTAAATAACGAATATGTTATGGACAAAAATTGCTATACCGATTTTGACCAGCAGTATACAAAATTGAATTTTTACTATGCGCCGCTTTTGCAAAAAGAACAACTCGCTAAAAAAAGTCCAATTACAAACAATTTGGGATATGTTATTTTCTTGCAGAGTGGAAGTTTAGATTCTTCTGAAGCAAAGAAAAATCCAAATTTAAAAGTTACAAATATTGCACGTTCTTCTGATGAATCTTGGGCGATTCAAGATTCCATTATTTTGAATCCATATTTTGTCAGCTCTCCAGATTCTGAAACTTCTCTTAAATCGTATGAGTTAGTAACTATGCTTGAGGGAAGTTTTGAAAGTGCATTCGAAAAATCTCCTCTTGAACAAGAAAGCACCACAGATTCGCTTTCGGTAAAAACACATATCTCAAAAAGTACGCAAAATGGAAAAATAATTGTCGCCGCAAGTTCGTCAATTACGAGTCCAAACGTTATTTCCGAAAACAGCACACAGCCAATCGCGCTCTTTTTGCAAAATTTGCTCGATTATGAATTGGGACGCGAAGATTCTTGCCTTATGCGTACAAAAGGTCTTAGCTTAAACGCGCTTCGCATAAGTGACGGAGCTTTTGCAAATGTAATAAAATACTTTAACGAAATCGCGCTTGCGCTCATTGTAGCACTTGTCGGATTTATAGTTCTTTTGCATCGTCGTTCACATCGCCGTGCAATCCGAATGAAATACAATCCCGAAGATTCAAGGGAGGAACATAAATGAAAAATCAAGATTTTCCGCTAAGAAAAATAATTTTATTTTCACTTGCCCTAATTTTAGCAGTGATTTATGCGTTTCAACTTGCATTTTCTCACAATACAAATGTCAAGGATATTACAATTTCTGAAGAAATCGATTCTCTTGTGATTCAAAGCCAAAATCAAACAGTTCATCTTACAAAAAAAGGCGACACTTGGTTTGTTGAAACTTTTGTAGCTGATTCTGCGCTTGTTTCTTCGCTCGTCAGTGAAATGTCAAATATAAAATTGCTCGGATTAATTACGCGAAACTCTGATTCTAAAGCGCATTATGGTCTTGACGAAAGTGAAAAAATCGGAGTTTGCGCCTATGCTTCACAAAAAGAGTTAAGAAGGCTAACAATCGGAAAAAATGCTTCAACAGGAAATCAATGTTATGTTCAAGTTGATAACAAACCTGAAATTTACCTTGAAAACAGTGGCTTACACGACCTTTTTTCTGTAACTGTCGATTCTTTACGCAGCCTTGATGTTTATTCGATTGTTGCCTCAGAGATAAAAGAAGTTTCTGTAGAGTCCCAAGATGGCAAGTTTACGTTAAAACGCCTAGAATCTGATTCAAATTCTGAATGGAATTTAATAGAAAACACTACGTCTGTAGAGTATACCGCACTTGATTTTGCAAAAGTGAATTCTTGGGTAAATTCGCTCGCAAGTTTGCGGGCTAGCTCTTGGCTAAACGAAGAATCAAAAGAAAATCAGAATGAGAAGCATTTTACGATTATTTTAAGAAATGTTGAAAAAACAATAAAAATCACGATTTTTGAAAAAGATTCAGAGGAAGATGCTATTTGTCTTTGTAGTGAAACACCGTATCAATTTAGCATTTCTGATTTTGTTTCGCAAAAGTTTCAAAAATCACTTTCAGATTTGCAATCGGAGGCAAAATGATAAATATAGACGAACAAAAAAAAATCGCTGTTTTAATAGATGCGGATAATACTCCAGGAAAAAAATTGCGCCCTATTTTGCAAGAAATAGCTGTTCACGGACATATAATTACTAAACGGGCGTATGGTGATTTTTCCTTGGACACTTTAAAAAATTGGAAGCGCGAATTAAATGACAACGCAATTATTCCCGTTCAGCAATTTGCTTACACTCAAGGGAAAAATTCAAGCGATAGTGCAATGATAATTGACGCAATGGATTTGCTTTATACTGATAAATATGATGCGATTGCGCTAGTAACAAGCGATAGTGATTTTACAAAGCTTGCAACTCGGCTTCGCGAAAGTCAAGTGTATGTTTTTGGAGTTGGGCAAAAGAAAACACCTCCATCTTTTGTAAACGCTTGCGATAATTTTATTTACATAGAAAATTTAAAGGAAGAAGATGAAGATTCTGAGGAAGAGGCTGCAAAAACGGCTGAACAAAAAAATCAAAATGTAAAACAAAAAAAAGGTCGCGCGGGGCTTGGCGGTTTTTTGCATCGCTCAAGTGGCGAAACTATGACCGACCGGCAATTCCGCAAAATTTACAAATTGCTCACAACGGCGTATGAACGCTATACAGATGACGATGGTTGGGCTGATGTTAGCGCGGCAGGCTCATTTTTTAAGCGACAAGACCCTGGTTTTGACACTTTGGATTACGGCTTTAAAAAACTTTCGGATTTAGTGGAATATTTAAATGATGATTTTGAAATGAAGCGCGTTCCGCTTTCTAACGGTGGGAGAGGTTCAACGTTGTACTACAGACCGGTGGTAAAATGAAACAACAAAAATTTGACGGAATTATTCTTGACATTGACGGCACAATTTGGAATACAACGGGAGTTGTTGCGGTTGCGTGGAATCGCGCAATTGAACAAAGTTCTTTGCCCGCAAAAAAAGTCGTTGCGGAGATTTTACAAAAGGAATTTGGAAAAACAATGGATGTTATTGCCCAAGATTTGTGGTTCAACGTGCCAATGTCAGAACGTCCTGCCTTGCTTGAATCCTGTTGCAAAGAAGAACAAATTGAATTAGAGAAAACTTCTTGGGATTTATGCTATCCATCGGTTGTGGAAACGGTAAAAAAGCTTTCTGAATTGTATAATTTTTATGTTGTGAGTAATTGTCAATCTGGTTACATTGAAATAATGTTAAAAAAGACGGGACTTGAAAAATATATAAAAGATTTTGAATGTTTCGGCAGAACAGGAAAAGGTAAAGCGGAAAATTTAATTATTCTTAAAACGAGAAACAATTTGCATAGTCCACTTTACGTTGGCGATACTCAAACAGATTGTGACTCTTGTATTCAAGCAGGGATTCCATTTGTGTGGGCTAGTTACGGTTTTGGGACGGCTAACTCGTATTATGCAAAAATCACTACATTTTCAGACCTTTTTCAGATTTTATTTGAAGCGGAGGAGGCTTGATGCTTTACATTTTTGATATGGGGGGAGTTGTTACAAGCACTTCTAGCGAAAATGCTATTATCGCAAAAACATTAGGCTTAAAACAATCTGAATTTGATTCTTATACAAGCGATTTGTTTTTACAATATTCTGACGGAATGATAAACAGCAGGGAATTTTGGATGGCTTTTTCTGAGCGGAGCGGGATTCCTGTTCACACTGATTTTTTCCATTTATTTTTCCATCCAAAATTGAATCTTGAAACTGTAAAACTCATAAATCTTTTAAAGGACAAAGGAAATCGCGTTGTTTGCGGAACAAATACAATTGATTCTCATTATTTTAACCATCTTGAACGTGGAGATTATGCGTTTTTTGACCAGACTTATGCGAGTTTTCAGATGGGAGTGTCAAAGCCAAACCCTAAATTCTGGGAATTGATTTTACTTTCCGAAAATGAAAAAGCCGAAAATACGATTTTTACCGATGACAAACTTGAAAATTGCCAAGCGGCAGCGCAACTTGGAATAAAATCTATTCATTTTAAGGATATTTCAACTTTATATGCTGAATTGAGTGAGTAGGAGTTTCTGCATGGATTCTGAAATTAAAGCTTTGATTTTCGATATGGACGGGGTTTTGCTCGATAGCGAAGCGGTTTATGAAAAAGTGTGGCGCATTGCTGCGGACAAAATGGGCGTAACGGGAATTGATTCTGTTCACAAAAAGTGCTTGGGACGAAACAAAACGGATTCTTGCGCTATTTTGCGCACTGCTTATGGAAAAGAATTTGCCGCCGAAGGGTTTTGGGCTTTAACCGACGAACTTTCTCTAAAAGAGCAAGAAGAATCTGGTGTGCCACTTAAACCATTTGCAAAAGAAACGCTTTCTTATTTAAAGCAAAAAGGCTATGACTTAGCCCTCGCTTCTTCAACGGAGCGTTCTGTTGTAGAAAGAGAATTGTCTAAAGCTGGACTCTTAAATTTTTTTTCTAAACTTGTGTGCGGAGACGAAGTTGAAAAATCAAAGCCTAACCCGCAAATTTATCTTCTTGCATTGCAAAAACTTGCACTTGATGCGGAAAATTGTGTTGCCGTAGAAGATAGTCCTGCTGGAATTGAAAGTGCCTATGCTGCTAATCTAAAGTGCGTTATGATTCCCGACCGTGTTACACCTGATGGGCAAACAAAAAAGCTTTTGTGGAAATTATGCACTTCTCTTTCTGATTTAAGATTATTTTTATAATTTAATAGCTAAATATAGTGGGCATCTCTAGAAATTGCAATTTTTAGAGATGCCCATAATTTTTGAGCCAAGTCATTCTGAGCATATTTTATGCAAAATTAAAAAAAATCTATTGACAGTCATATAATTATATGCTTATATGAATATATGATGAATATGGAAATAAATGAAGACATTTTGTGCGACCTTGCAGAATTGTTCAAAATTTTTGGAGATTCAACTAGAATCAAAATCCTTTATGTGTTACTCGAAAAAGAACTGAACGTAACCGAAATTGCAGAGGCATTAAATATGACGCAACCTGCAATAAGCCAACAGTTGCGGCTCTTAAAAGCAAACGGCTTAGTGTCATTTAGGCGCGAAGGAAAATCGCTAATTTATTCACTTTCGGACGAACACGTAAAAATAATACTAAACATTGGTATAGAACATTTAGGTGATAGATGATTTTATTTTAAGATTAAATTAAGGAGTTTTTTATGAAAAAAGAAGATAAATCTTTTGCAGAAAAAAAAGAATCTGAAAAAGAAACATTTGTTTGTGAGCCACACGACCATAGCGATTCTCATAGCGAACATCACCACCATCATTCTCATCATCATGAAGAAGATTGCGATGATGACGATGAGTCTTGCTCTTGTTGCCATCATCACGAACATCACCACGGAGAAGAAGATGATGACGAAGAGGAAGAAGTTTCTCTCCCGAAGATTATAATTTCTGTTTTTCTTTTTATTGCAGGTCTTTTATTAGAACATTTGCCGATTTTTTCTAAAGATGGCACGTTGTTTTCTAGTTCGCAAACAGTTTTTTTGATTTTTAGGGGAATAAATTTAGCTCTTTACTGTGCAGCTTACCTTTTGTGCGGGCTAGGAATGTTAAAAGAAGCTTTAGAAAATCTTTTTCACGGAAATTTTTTTGGCGAAGAATTCCTTATGGCTGTTGCAACGATTGGCGCAATTTGTTTAGGCGAATATTCCGAAGCCGTTGCTGTTATGATTTTGTTCCAAATTGGCGAGTTCTTAGAGGACAAAGCTGTTACTCGTTCAAGAAAATCCATTACAACGCTTGTAGATGTTCGACCCGATTCTGCAAATGTAAAGCGAGGAGATTCTGTTGAAAAAGTTGAAGCTTCTGCTTTGGTTGTGGGAGATATTGTTGTTGTTCGTCCTGGCGAGCGGATTCCTTGCGATGGAAAAGTCATTTCTGGCTCGTCATTTGTTGACACAAGTGCTTTAACGGGAGAAAGTGTGCCGCGCGAAGTTTTTGACGGAAACGAGGTTTTGGCGGGTTTTGTAAACACCACAGGGCTTTTGGAAATAAAAGTTACAAAGGCTTATTCCGAAAGTACGGTAAGTCGCGTTTTGACGCTCGTAGAAAAAGCTCAAAGTCGAAAAGCAAAAATGCAACGATTTATAACGCGATTTGCAAAAGTTTACACGCCGATAGTGTGCATTTTGGCAGTTGCGCTTGCGATTGTTCCGCCTACAATCATCATTTTATCTGGCGGCGAAAGTGCGGGACTTTTTAAAACTTGGGTTTATCGCGCACTTGAATTATTAGTTGTTTCTTGCCCATGTGCATTAGTTATTTCCGTTCCTTTAAGTTTTTATTCAGGAATCGGACTTGCAAGTAAAAATGGGATTCTTATAAAAGGCTCTAATTTTGTAGAGTTACTTTCTAAAGCAAAGACCGTGATGTTTGATAAAACGGGAACGCTTACAAAAGGTGTTTTTGAAGTTACGGAAATTTTTGTGCGCGAAGATGCGGGCATTTCTAAGGAAGAGCTTTTGGCTCTTGCAACACACGCGGAATATATTTCTACGCATCCAATTTCAGCTTCGCTTAAGAAAGCGCATCATTGTCCTGATTGCGGACACGTTTTGGTTTCGGACATTCAGGAACTGGGCGGACATGGTATCCATTGTACTATTGACGGGAAAACAATTTTAGTTGGAAACGACCGCTTGATGCAAAAAGAAAAAGTTGCAAATTTTACACCTTTTGAACATTCCACCCAAGGAACACCGATTTACGTGGCAATCCAAAATAAATATGCGGGTTACATATTGATTAGCGATATTGTAAAAGAGGACGCAAAGTTAGCTGTAAATAATCTTAAAAAAGTTGGTGTGGAAGAAGTAGTGATGCTTACGGGTGACAATGAAAAGTCCGCAAATGTAACCGCAAAAGAACTTGGTATAGATTCTGTCTTTGCCTCGCTACTTCCCGCCGACAAGGTAT
This sequence comes from uncultured Treponema sp., assembly GCA_937900125.1. GTDB lineage: Bacteria > Spirochaetota > Spirochaetia > Treponematales > Treponemataceae > Treponema_D. Next base: position 14,729 of record CALCEK010000201.1, read on the forward strand.
TTAAGGTTGAGGAAAAAATCAAAATCAATTCCAAAGAAAAAAAATCAACAATTTTTGTGGGCGATGGCATAAATGACGCTCCCGTTTTGACCCGCGCTGATGTTGGAATTGCAATGGGCGCACTCGGTTCTGACGCTGCAATAGAGGCGTGCGATGTTGTTTTGATGGATGACCTCCCGTCAAAAGTGGCAGTTGCGCTGTCAATTGCAAAACGAACAATGAGAACCGTAAAAATGAATGTTGGTGGCGCACTTTTTGTAAAAACGCTGATTATGATTTTGTGTGCAGTAGGTATTGGAAATATGTGGCTTGCCGTTTTTGGCGATGTCGGTGTTACAATGCTTGCAATTTTGAATTCAATGCGACTTTTACGCTGGAAAAAATAAAATTTTATGCTAAAATCATTTTTATGATTCAAGAAATTGCTTTTTTGGGAAATTATGGGCGCGAATATCAAAATACGCGACACAATGTGGCTTGGCTTTTTGCCGATTCTGTGGATTTTTTGACAAAACTTTCATATCGCAAGGAATTTAAAGCCGATTATGCAAGTTGCGATTTTGATTTTGCCGCCCGTGCCTTGTGCGGTGCAGATTTTTCTTTGCCGCAAAATGTGCCGAATAAGATTCATTTTTTAAAACCTCTCACTTATATGAATTTAAGTGGCGAGGCGGTGGGAGAAGTTGCGCATTTTTTTAAGATTCCTGCGGAACAAATTTTAATTGTACACGATGAAATTGAGCTTCCTTTTGGAACAATCAGTTTAAAATATGGCGGCGGCTTGGGCGGACATAATGGCTTGCGGTCTGTAAAGTCGATTTTGCAAACTGCGGATTTTTGGCGGCTTAGATTTGGTGTTGGAAAACCTAGCGATGGAAATGTTGCTGACTATGTGCTTGGTTCTTTTTTTGCTGACGAAAAAATTGCACTTTCACAAATTTTTTCTGTTGCCACAGAGCCATTTTGTAAGCTGATTTTTTCTCGCGATGGAAAACATTTGCTTTCTGAGTGGGGAAAAAAGAAAATCGAGGTTGCATAAAAAAATGGATATAGAAAAACTAAATGCCTTATTGTGTGAAGGGCAAAATCAGAATAAACTTGCAGAAACCGCTGAGGCTTTAAAACGGGTGTACGCTTTAGTTTTGCGGCTTAGGGCAGAAAATGGTTGTCCGTGGGACAAAGCTCAAACTCCCCATTCGATGCGGCAGTATTTAATAGAAGAAACTTTTGAAGTTACTGATGCAATTGAAAATGAAAATCCTTCGCACGTAAAAGAAGAATTAGGCGATTTACTTTTTAATACTATTTTAAGCTCGTATATGTATGAGCAAAATGCGGATTTTTCTGTTTCTGAGATGGCGGACGCACTTTGTGAAAAACTTGTAACTCGGCATCCGCACGTGTTTGGAAAAGATAGCGCAGGCTTTTGTGAATACAAAAAACAGCAAGTGCAAAATGAAAATTCCCATAAAAATATAAATGAAACTTGGGATTCTATTAAGGAAAATGTTGAACACCGCACTTTTTCTTCTATATTAGATTCTGTTCCAAAGGGATTCCCGCCACTTTTAAAATCCTACAAATTCTTAAAAAAAGCTGCAAAGTTTGGTTTTGAGTGGAAAAATATTTCTGATGCAGAAAATAAGGTTCTTGAAGAATTTAATGAGGTAAAACAAGCTTCAATTACTTGTGATTCTGAAAAAATTGAAGAAGAACTTGGCGATTTGCTTTTGAGCGTGGTCAATTTATGCCGAATGTACAATGTGTTTCCTGACAATGCGCTTGAAAAAGCAAACAAAAAATTTTATAAACGTTTTACATTTGTTGAGCATAATACAAAACAAGCAGAGGAAATGTCTACAAATTCTCCGCTTGAATCTATGGAACGTTTGTGGAATGAGGCAAAAAAGCTAGAAACGGTAGCGCAAACCTGCACCAAAGGTTAAGCCCGCACTTCCACCATTTGGAAATTCCCCTATAAATCCTATCTGAATTGGTATTGAAATGTGACGAACGAGAATAAATTCAAATCCAAAGCCCGTTCCCGCAACTGCATTTATATACCAATAGGGATTTTGTGTTTTAGTTTCATAAGAATATCCGCTAAAGTATTTGTATCTTGCGCCACCTAAAAACCATGCGTAAACTCGGTATGCAAAAACCTTTTGAGCTTCATATTCAAACAGTGAAATGTCAAATTGAAGGTTTACATTTGCGTCAATGGGTGTACTCTCTGTTTCATCGCTTTTGTAAACGGCAGAACCATCGACTGTTAAACCGATTTTTTTAGTAAAATAATGTTCGTATTGTAAACCCGCATAGCCATCATCGGCTGCTAAAAAGTATAAACCGATAGCGTTTCGTTGTTCATCAAAAGTGTTCAGACGAGGAGTTTCGCTAGATGACGAATCTGTGAGTGTAACATCATTTGATTCTGCCTCTTGGGAAAAGACAAACGCACTCGAAAGCACAAAAAATCCGATTATAACAAAAAATTTGGCTCGCAAATTTCTCATAATTTACTCCCCAAAAAATCAAAAAATTTAGGGCATCTCGAAAAACTCGTTTTAGATAATTTTTTCGAGATGCTCCTACCTCTAAAAATTCAATTTTTAGAGGTTCCCTTTACTCTTCCTTATGAATTTTCAGAAGAAACTCCTGATTCTTCAACGGCTTTTGATTCTAGTAATGCGCAGTGATTTTCTGCTTTTACAATTTCTTCAAATTCTTTGCCGTCAATAGTTTCTTTTTCTAAAAGACGACCCGCAACGTAATCTAACAATTCACGGTGTTCGCGTAAAATTCCCAAAGCGTGAGTGTAGCGTTCGTCAAGGATTTTTGCAATTTCTTCATCGATGTATTTTTGTGTTTCTTCGCTGAATTCCCTAACTAGCTCAGGTTCTTGCGGACCTCCATAACCTCTACCACTTTTTCCAAGAGTCATATTTTTAAAACGCTCGCTCATTCCATAGTCGCAAATCATACTTTTGATAATTCCAGTTGCACGGCTAATGTCATTTGCCGCCCCAGTTGAAATTTCGTTAAAAACGACTTCTTCGGCGGCGCGACCTCCAAGCAAAGTGTCTACTTCGTTGATTAAATCTTTTTTTGTCTGGAGCGTTTTTTCTTCTTCTTCGCGATATTGCGTAAATCCGCCCACACCATGAGAACGTGGCACAACTGTAATTTTGTTTACGGGAGGATAGCCTGGCGTAAATGCACCAACAAGCGCGTGTCCAGTTTCGTGGTAAGCAACGATTTTTCGCTCTTGCTCGTTTTCGCGACGAGTTTTCTTTTTTAACCCGATACTTACTTTGTCAATGGCATCGTTAAAATCTGTCATTGCAACTTTTGAGTGTCCATTTCTTACGGCAAGCAAAGCGGCTTCGTTTACAATATTGGCAAGCTCTGCACCGGATGCACCGGAGGCCATACGCGCCACCTGCAGGAAGTCCACATCGTCGGCGACCTTGATCTTTTTCGCGTGCACCTTCA
>CALCEK010000202.1 GCA_937900125.1 uncultured Treponema sp.
ACATCTTCAATAGTAAGTTCATTTCCGTTGATGATTTTCATGGGTGGAAATTATAGCATATTGTGGAAATTGTGAAAACGGTGGATAATCCCCCGTGTAGTCATTCAGTGCTAATCTTTAATCAACTTGGAAAGAGCAAATCAAAATGCTTTTTTCGGTACGAGTTGTTAGGATTAGCGTACTTTCCTAACCGCTTGTCGGTTCTTGCAGAAATGCAAGTATTAAGGGGCTTGTTCAAGTACGCAGAGCAAGCCCCTTTCTTTTTGGCAAAAGGCTAGAGGGGTTATGAGATTACAGAGGGTGGAAATCGAGTGCGGCGATAAAAAAATCGACTTGTACGAGGTAGAACGAGCGGGGGAGAGGTTTACAGGCACCTTTAGGGAGTGTCTGTTATTTTACAAGGGCTATGGCGCAGACCAAGCGGCGGAATTACGCTACAAATTGCAAGTCGAAGCTGCGGGGCAAATAAAAAAAAGACGGCTGATGTCTCAAAGCAGAAGGAGCAAAACACTATGTTGTATGAAAATGTTCTAAAATTGGGAAACGTGGACTTTATCGACAGCAATTACACACACGAGCAGTGGCTAAAATTGCGCACTACTGGAATCGGCGGCTCGGACGCAGGAGCGATTTTAGGACTTAACAAATATTCAACGCCTTTAAGCGTTTATCTTGCGAAAAAAGACTTTGCAAGTTTTGAAGGCAATAAGGCTACTGAATGGGGCAATATTCTTGAAGACCCTATTAGACAGAAGGCGCGCGCCGACTTGGGAATTGAGATTGAGACAGTTCCGGGAATGTTCCGCAGCAAAGAACATGAGTTTATGAACGCGAACTTTGACGGACTTGTTTTTGTGGACGGTGAAAAAGAAATCGCCGGTAGTGTTGTTAGTGGTCTTGGCGGACACGAAATTAAAACATCACGCACCGGCGAGGGATTCACAAACGACGAAGTTCCTGACAGTTACTACGCGCAGGTTCAACACTACATGGCAGTTACCGGGCTTTCATGGTTTGTTCTCACCGTTTTTATTTTCGACCAGTACGAAGGCAGACATTATGTAATTCCGCGCAACGATGATTTTATTGAGCAGTTTATCGACCGCGAAACAGACTTTTGGAAAAACAATGTGCTTGCGGGGGTAGCTCCTAGTCCTACAGGGAACGAAAACGAACTTGACCTTGTAAAATCCTTGCCAATGGCTACGGAAATTGAACTTGACAGCGAGTGTGAAAAGTGGCTAGAGGAAAAAGAGCAACTTGACGTGCAAATAAAAGATTTGCAGGCAAAGTCGGACGCAATCAAGGAGCAGCTTCTTATGCGCATGAGTGCCAGCAACGGTGAGAATGCAGAAAAAACTACTGCGATTTGTGGTAGGTGGAAAATCACCTACAACACGCAAGTAAGCAAGAGAGTTGACACAAACGCACTGAAAAAAGCAGGGCTTTACGAGCAATACGCAAAAGACAGCGTGAGTCGCGTTCTTAGAATCACGAAATCAAAGGGGTAGTGCATGGATTTTACTGGGTTCAAAAAAATCATAATCGACTACCTAAACAAAAAGACCGACCGCATTACTTTTATTGTGATGTGGGGTGCAGAGCAAAAACGACAGGAGTTAGGAGCGTAAAAAATGCGGTTCTTATGGCTTGACACGGAAACTACAGGGCTAGAAGTTACCGATTCGGCAGCTTTTGAACTTGCGTTTATCTTGGTTGATAGCGGGAAAGTGATGGGGGAAAGATGTTTTTTCTTGAACCCGCTAAGTGAAACAATCAAGTATCACGAGGAGGCGGGGAAAATACATGGATATTCGGAGGGGGATATTAAGGCTTTCACGCCAGAATCGGAGCAAGTTCCAAGAATAGCGAACTTCTTAACAGAAGCAAGGGAACTTTTTAAGGACGATGGTAGCAAGAGCGAGAAGATGGCTATTGCGGGCTACAATGTCGAGTTTGACATTAAACACCTAAAAGCCTTGCTTGAAAGAAACGGCTACAAGTTTGAGGATTATTTTTCAAACATAGTGGCTGACGTTTTTATACAGGTAAAGAAAGCTGGTATGCAAAAAGCACTGCCGTACTTGCCTGACAGAAAACTGGGGACGGTTGCCGAGCATTTGGGCGTAAATCTTAAAAATGCGCATGATGCATTGGCAGATATTAGGGCAACGAGAGAGGTTGCCGCCAAACTTTACAAACGGGGCGTAGCCCTTCTTTAGGAGATTAAAAAAATGAATGTGAACGGAAACAATGCAAACACAAGACTTGCGGCAGTAAATAACGGTGGAAAGCTGACGCTAAAGCAGTGGGTTGCTAGAATGAGTGACCAAATAAAAAAT
>CALCEK010000203.1 GCA_937900125.1 uncultured Treponema sp.
CCTGTAAAACGCGCAAAATTTTTACTTGCACATTTTGATTTATTTCTCCAATTTCGTCAAGAAAAATTGTTCCGCCGTGTGCCCGCTCAAAACAGCCTTTTTGCAATTTATCGGCTCCAGTGTACGCTCCCTTTTCATGCCCGAACAATTCGCTTTCAATAACGGTTTCGCTTAACGAAGAAAGTTGCACTTCTACAAAGCTTTTATCTTTGCGCGATGACATTTTGTGAATCGCCTTTGCCACTAATTCTTTTCCAACGCCACTTTCTCCAGTAATTAAAACGCTCGCCTTTGAATCTGCAACTTTGCGAATCATTTCTTGCACTTTTTGCATAGCCGCAGATTTTCCAATCATCCCTTTAAGAGCTTCGTTTCCTTCTAGCTTGTGTTTTAATCGCTGATGTTGAAGGCTCATTTCGCGAGTTTGCAACGCCCGCTTTACAATCATTCCTAATTGGTCAAGATTGAGCGGTTTTGTTAAAAAGTCGTAAGCTCCGTGCCTCATCGCGTCAACTGCACTATCAATGCTGCCGTGACCTGTTAAAATTATAACGGGAATTCCTGGAGTTTCGCTTGTAACTTTTTTTAAGACTTCTTCTCCGCTGATTCCTGGCATTCTAAGGTCGGTTATGACCAAATCAATGTCACCTTTTTCTAAAAGTTTTAAGCCTTCCGCACCAGTTGCCGCAGTTTTTACATTGTAATCTTCAAGTTCAAAATTTGTTGCAAGCCCTTCGCGGATATTTTTTTCGTCATCGATAATTAAAAGTGTAAATTTCATTGCGTTTTGTCCTCACTCAATTTTGAAACAAGAAGTTTTTTGTCTTTTTGAGGAATCGGAAGTTGAATTGTAAAAACCGTTCCGTGTCCTAAAACCGATTGAACGTCAATATCGCCCTGAAATTCCTTGATGATTTTATAACACATTGTCATTCCAAGCCCTGTGCCATTTGCTTTAGTTGTATAATATGGTTCAAAAATTCGTTTTAAGGTTTCTTCGTCCATTCCGCAACCGTTGTCCGCTATTGTAAGAATGTAGCGTTCATTTTTTACACCAGATTCTATTACCAGTGAACCGCAAGTTAATCCATGACAAACGTTGGGTTTTTCATTTTCCTTGATTTTTCTAGGCGGATAGCGCGTTTCTATTGCGGAAAGGGAATTTTGCAAAATGTTTATAATTACATCGCGAAAAAGTTTTTCGTCAATTAACAAACGAGATTCTGTATGGCAAAGATGCAAAGTCAAAGAAACAGATTTGCTTTCAAACTCAGGCAAAAAGAAATTTGCGGTTTTTTCAATGAGAGAATCAACATTGCACAAACCCATCGTTGCCTGCACGGGGCGCACTGCAAACAAAAAGTCCAAAATCACTTTGTTAAGGTTGTCAATTTCTTCATTTATAACCGCAAGATAATCTTCCATAAATTTTTTTTGCGGAAGTTTACCATTTCCTTCGCGCGATTTTTTTACGGCTTTTTGTAAAAGTTGAATATGAATGCTAATTGCTCCCAAAGGATTTTTAATTTCGTGTGCAACAGAGGCGGCAAGATTTGTTAAACTCGCAAGGCTTTCCATTCTGTGAAGGAGAATTTCTTGTTGACGTTTTTCGGTATTGTCTTCAATCGTAATAATTGAACCGACTATTTTTGTTTGAATACTTTTGTCTCCGCGTTTTTTTGTTACCAGCGGCAAAATGCTAATCGTAACAAAATGCGTTTTTTCGGACACTTGAAACGAAAATTCTTCGCTAACATTACTTTTTTGCTCTTGCGCACAAGTTTTTAAAAAAACTGCAATGTCTTCCACCGCAATATATGACCAAACTTCCTCGGCTTCTTTTTCCGAAGGTCGCATGTAAAATGGCAACAAACGCTCGGCTGCCTTGTTTATCTGAAGAATTTTCCAGTCGCTCGTTAAAATAATAAGTCCTGTAGACAAACTTTCTAAAATTGCATCATACGTGCTGTTTTCTTCATTTAAGTCTTCAATCAGTTGACCTAATTGTTCATCGGATAACTTTGAAATTTTTTGCGATGCCTTTTTTACAAAATCTTTCACGATATAGCTTCCTTTAGGGGCGTTTTTAAAACATTCGGATATTTTGACGAAACAAACATAAATGAGCGGGACAAATCTTCTAATCCAGACGCTGGGTTTATATTGTAAGTGGTAATTTCTGTGTAAACTCTCCGAATCTCGTGTAAAAGCTCAGTTGACGCAATTGTTCCCAACGGAAAAGAAAAAAGAGGTTTTTGTATTTCAATAAGATTTTTAAAGAAAATTTCACAAAGAGTTCTTGGCGCAAAATTCCCGCAAGTTTTTACAATTTGCGGAATGTCAGGAAAATGCCCTTCGGCAAGAGTCGAATAATAATCCAACGCTGACTTTTTTATTGCATCAGGGGAAATTGGCAAATAACTTTGCAAAAAATCATGAATCGAATCTGGCGAAGAGGCGCGATTGTGGAAGACGCGAGAAATAACTTCTTGTTGCTGCTCTTTTGTCCGCTGAAAAAAAGAATAGGTTCTAACGCGCGAAAGAATTGTTGGCAATAAAGAACTGCGTTTTGCCGTTGTTAAAATAAAAAGTGTGTCGGCGGGAGGTTCTTCAAGGATTTTTAAAAGTGCGTTTCTTGAACTATCTATCATTTTTTCGGCATTTTCTATTATGATGATTTTTTTTCCATTTGATACACTCAAATGCGCCCAAGAAGAAATGTTTCTAATTTGCAAAACAGGAATCGAATCATATAAAAAGGAACTTTCTAATTTTTCACTTGCCCCTTGAATTGTAGAAACGATTTTTTCTAGCTCGTCATTTTCGGGCAAAGTTCTATTTGGCGACAATTCTTCAAGAGATTCTTCAATTGTTTCTAAAAGTGGAGAAAACTTTGCAAGTTTGTCATCGCCCTGCCACAAAACCGAATTAAATCGCATAATCAATTTTCTAACCGCCCGAATGTAAAGAAAACGCGCTGCTTCTGTGTGGCTTGTGTTGTCGCTGGCTTCCCATCGCAAAGTTGTAGCCGCTGCGGAAATTTCTAACGTTCGGTTACCTGAACCTAAAAGCAAAAGTGATTGGTTTACAAGTGCTTTGTTTTTTGCGCAATTTGAACAGGTACAACTCCATTCCCCTCCTTTTTTGCAAGAAAGCACTCGTGCAAGTTCTAGGGCGCAAGACAATTTTCCCGAAGCCTCTGGACCTGAAAAAAGTATCGAAGGTGGAAGCGTCCCCCGCGAAATATCTTCAGACAAAAGTTTTGGTGCGCTTTGGTACAAAATGTTATCAAACATTTAGCAATTTTCTCCAATTATGCTTTTTGTATGATGAGCGGTTCTATGGGTGCAAAAAACAAATTTTCTAATTGAGTATAAAAAAAACTTCCTTCTAGCAAGGCACTTGTGTCAAACCAACTTTGCGCTCTTAACACAAAAAATGCAAGAATCACCAAGGCAAGTCCTTCAATTACACCAAACAAAAAACCGAGCGTTCTATCGAGTTGCTTTAATAGTTTTACAGAAAAAATTTTTTCTGCCACTATTTGAATGATTTTTATGATGATAAATGTAACAACAAAAATTATAAAAAATGCAGAAATATAACACAATGTTTGATTTTGAATGTGACTCGACAAAACCTCTGAAAATGGCTTAAAAAATAAAATTGCTGCCCAAACTGCCAAAATGGGAGCTAATTTATTAAAAACAGACGCGATAAATCCCCTAAAAAGTCCAATAAGCGCGAATAAAAGAATCACAAGTGCGCAAATTATGTCAACAACAGGTAAGGTCGCCGTCATTTTTTACATCCTTCTAAAATCATTTGCGCAATTGTTGACGCTGGCATTTTCCCTTGAGAAAGTTCTTTGCAATGTTCAGAATAGTTTTTTCGATTTGAAGCTTGCAAAAAAAGTGTAAGCGCATTTTTTAGATTTTCTGCATTTGCTTCTTCCCCTGCAAGAACAATGGCCGCCCCCCGCTCTTCAAAATATTTTGCATTATCAAGTTGGTCTCCGCGCGTTCCATTTCCAACTAGCGGAATTAAAATCATTGGTTTTGCGCAAACGGCACATTCCCAAATTGAATTTGCCCCTGAACGAGAAATTACAACATCGCAAGCGTGAAGCACATCTGGCATTTGCGAATGGATAAAATCAAATGGTTTATAATTTTCATCCGCACTTTCAAAAAGTTCTGGATGTTCTTTTGCAAAGGCTTCGCCCATTTGGTGTACAACAATAAATTTTTCTTTTAGCCAAGAAAGATTTTCTACAATTAAGGTATTAATTTGCTTTGCGCCTAAACTTCCGCCTTGAATTAGCAATAAGGGCTTTGCGTGAATAAGAGGAACGCCTAAAAAGTTCAATCCAATTTGAATATTTTCTTTATAAAAAACTGGACGAACTGGATTTCCAGTTACCACACATTTGTTTTGTATTTCTGACGAAAAACGCGAAATTGTTTCGTTGTAAGAAACGCAAATTTTTGTCGCTGATTTTGAATTGAGTTTTGTAGCCAATCCTGGCGTATAATCACATTCATGTGTATAGTAAAGATCGGAAGAGCACACGTCTGAACTCCAGTCACTAGCTTA
>CALCEK010000204.1 GCA_937900125.1 uncultured Treponema sp.
GTCACACACAACACCGCAGATTACGAAGCGTTGCAAGAAGTGAGTATGCTCAAAGTGGAAGACTGGTGGAAATAGTGGCAACAGCGAGTTGAGCGGTCGAAACAAACATCTCTTAACATTTGCTAACACACCCCCGCGCTCTTCCGCAAAGCCCCCGCTCCTAACTCCTCACTCTGTTAAGGGGGAAGTGTGAATGTGGCGACGGGCGTGGAAATGCGGTGGGGCTTTTGCAAACTCAAATTATTTTACTTTTGCCCACAAAATGCGGTGTTTAACAAAATCGCCCGCCGCCCTCCCCTCGCCTTGCGCAAAAAGGAAAAATAATTTCTTTACTTCCCAAAAATTTTGGTTTAAAATGGGATTTAAGGAGAATTTTTATGGCTGAAAATGTTAGTGAGTGGGCACCAGAAGTTCCCGCAGAACCGCGAAAATCGATTATAAAATTGGGACAAAAAGTTACCGACCGCATAGGGCATAAGGTTACGGCAGAAGACCCAGAATATTGGGGATTAGCAGGCGTTGTTACCGAAGAAATGGCAGAAATCGCCAACAAAATGAAGGTTCGCCATCCTGTAACTATTGACCAGCTTGTCAAAATGACTAAAAAAGACAAAGCGTATCTTGAAGATATGTTACAAAAAATGGCGGTTGTCGGAATAATTGAATATAACTGGGAAAATGAAAAGCGCGAAAAGCAGTACATTCTTCCGATGTTTGTTCCAGGCAGTGCGGAATTCTTTAATATGAATGAAAAACAGCTTGCCGCCCACCCTGAAGTCGGACAATTTTTTGAGCGAATGACAAGGCTTCCGCTTGAAAAAGTAACCCCCATGGTTCCTCTTGGCGGTGGCGGAATCGGAATGCACGTTATTCCAGTTGAAAAAGCCATTGAAGCGGAAAATCAATCGGCTGATGTTGAACATATTTCTCATTGGCTAAACAAATACAAAGACAAATATGCGGCAGGTCCTTGTTCTTGCCGATTGAGCAGACGTTCGATGAACAAAGGGTGTGGCGATGACCCTTCCGATTGGTGCATTGGTGTGGGCGATATGGCGGATTACCTTGTGCAAACAGGAAAAGGTCATTACATAACTTACGAGCAGGTTATGGATACCTTGCGTCAAGCTGAAGAAAACGGATTTGTTCATCAAATCACAAACATCGATGGCGAAAACAAAATATTTGCAATTTGTAACTGCAATGTGAATGTTTGTTACGCGCTTAGAACATCTCAATTGTTTAACACCCCAAATATGTCGCGTTCAGCTTATATTGCAAAAGTTGAATCAAAGGATTGCGTTGCTTGCGGGCGTTGTGTGGAATTTTGCCCAGCGGGAGCTGTAAAATTAGGACAAAAACTTTGCACAAAAAATGGATTCATCAAATATCCAAAACACGAACTTCCAGATGCAACAAAATGGGGCCCAGAAAAATGGTCGCCAAATTATGTAAACGATAACCGCATAAATTGTTATGACACAGGAACGGCTCCTTGTAAAACCGCTTGCCCCGCTCACATTGCTGTCCAAGGCTACCTAAAAAAAGCCGCACAAGGAAAATACACAGAAGCCCTTGAACTCATAAAAAGGGAAAATCCATTTCCAGCAGTTTGCGGGCGCGTTTGCAATAGAAGATGCGAGCAAGCTTGTACACGCGGCACAATTGACCAGCCGATTGCCATTGACGAAGTAAAAAAATTCATTGCCGAACAAGATTTAAACGCAAAAACCAGATTTATTCCCAAAAAGGTAATTCCTTCGCGGCACGTAGAAACTTTTACCGCAGAAAAAATCGCCGTAATTGGAGCAGGACCTGCGGGGCTAAGTTGCGCATTTTACCTTGCCGAAAAAGGCTACAAGCCGACCGTTTTTGAAAAAAATCAAAAGCCAGGCGGAATGTTGCGCTATGGGATTCCTTCTTTTAAACTTGAAAAAAATGTCATTGACGCAGAAATTGATGTTATGCGCGAAATGGGCGTTGAAATTAAATGCGGTGTAGAAGTTGGAAAAGATGTTACAATCGAAGATTTGCGCAAACAAGGTTACAAGGCGTTTTACATTGCGATTGGTTGTCAGGGCGGAAGAAAAGCGGGCGTTCCAGGAGAGGATTCTGAGGGCGTTTTAACGGGAGTTGAATTTTTGCGCACTGCACTTGAAAATGAACAATGCAAAATTCAAGGAAAAACAGTTGTTGTTGGCGGTGGAAACGTTGCAATCGATGTTGCAAGAACAGCCGTAAGATGCGGTTCTAGTGAAACACAAATGTTTTGTTTGGAAAGTCGCGAAATAATGCCCGCTTCTCCAGACGAAATTGCCGAAGCCGAAGAAGAAGATATTAAAATCAACTGCGGCTGGGGGCCAAAGGAGATTCTTAGCAAAAACGGAAAAGTGTGCGGAATCGTCTTTAAAAAATGCCTTTCCGTAAAAGATGCCGACGGTCGTTTTAATCCAAAATATGACGAAAATGACACAATCACTGTGGAATGTGAAAACGTTCTTTTGAGCATTGGACAAAGCATTTTGTGGGGCGATTTACTTAAGGGAACTGAAGTAAAACTCGGTCGCGGAAACGGCGCGGTTGCCGATTCTGTCACATATCAAACTGACGAAAAGGACATTTTTGTTGGGGGCGATGTTTACACTGGACCTAAATTTGCAATCGATGCTATTGCAGCTGGCAAAGAAGGCGCACTTTCTATCCACAAATTTGTTCACGCAGGAAATAGTCTTACAATCGGAAGAAATTTGCGCAAATTTGTAGAGCTAGACAAAACAAACATTGCCTTAGATTCTTATGATAATACTGCGCGACAAGTACCTCCGATTGACACTGCAATCAACCAAAAATCTTCATTTAGAGATGTGCGCAAACCTTTTACAGAAGAGCAAGTTAAAAAGGAAACTGCGCGGTGTTTAAGTTGCGGGGCAAGCGTTGTAGACCCAAATAAATGCGTTGGCTGTGGCGTTTGTACCACAAAATGTGCATTTGACGCAATTCACCTTGAACGCAAATTACCAGGCGCAAGCACAATGTACAAGAGTGAAGATAAACTCAAAGCGATTTTGCCTTATATGTTAAAGCGAGAAATAAAAATCCGCTTTGGCAAAAAAGACGAAGAGTAAATCATGCACGAACTTGGAATCGTCTTTCACATAATAAAACAGGTGGAAGACGTTTGTAAAAAAAATCAAGTTTCCTCTGTCGCTTCCGTAACAATGCAGTTTGGCGAGGTTTCGGGAATTGTTCCCGAATACCTTGAAGACTGCTGGAAGTGGGCAGCCGCTAAAAGTTCGTTTTTGCAAGATGCAAAACTTGTGTGGGAAAAACTTGCTGCAGTTACAATTTGCAATGATTGTTCAAAAACGTATTCCACATTAGAACACGGAAAAATCTGCCCTAACTGCGGCGGACAAAACACAGAACTTTTAAGCGGAAACGAAATCATCATAAAAGAAATCGCTGTAAAAGAAACTCCTTAGCCCGTTTTGCAAAACACACAGATTCTTCGGAGCTACGTTCCTCAAAATGACGGGCAAAAAATCCGCCACACATGTGTGCGAAGGCTCTTTTATTTTTTCCACAAGTCGATTTCTGTTTTTAGCCAAGATATCCAATTTTCAAAGCATTCTCCTGTTTTTGCGCTAATCGGGAAAATTTTGATACTAGGATTTAGTTTTTTTGCGTACTCGGTACAGCGTTCAATTGAAAAATCAAAATAGCTTGCGGCATCAATTTTGTTTATCAAAAGAACATCACTTACGCTAAACATCAGTGGGTATTTTAAAGGTTTATCATCGCCTTCAGGAACGCTCAAAATCATCACTTTTTTGGCAGCACCCGTGTCAAACTCCGCTGGGCAAATTAAGTTTCCAACATTTTCTAGGACAACCAAATCCAAACCTGTCGCGTCAAGATTCAAAAGTCCCTGCTCAGTCATAGCCGCATCAAGATGACACATTCCGCCCGTATGCAACTGAATGACCTTTGCACCAGTTAGCGAAATTGTTTTTGCGTCAACATCGCTATCAACATCGGCTTCCATTATGCCAATTTTATAACTGTCCTTAAGAGCGTTAATTGTTCGGCAAAGCGTAGTCGTTTTTCCGCTTCCAGGCGAAGACATCAAATTGACCAAAAACACTTTTTGCGCTTTAAGTTTAGAACGCAAAATTTGAGCTTCCTTGTCATTATCAGAAAGCACATTTTCCTTAACTTCAATAATCTTGTACTGTTCCATAAAATTAGTATACCAAACTCCCCTTTTTTGTCAAATTTCAAATTTTACGCTGAGTGGCGGAATTTGCCCACTCTTGCCAAACGTTGTCGCGCATTGCCATGCGTTGCCATGCGTTGCCGAGTCTTGTCGCGCGTCATGTTGAACGCAGCGAAACATCTAGCGTTTGTTTTACAGAGAAACTAGATTTTTCAAGGTTTACAAATTGCAATTTTGGGATTAGACTAAAAATATCGTAAAAGCAAAATTGCAAACAAAAGCTTTTACATTTTACAAACTTACTCAAAGTTGGAGGAAACATAATGTTGTTTCAAGTTTATGGAAGCGGAGCTGCCTTTCAAATTTTAGGCTGGCTTTTGGTGTTTTGCGGTTTGATTTTGACAAATGAAATCGGACGAAGAACAAAGGTAGGCGGAATCTGCATTTTTATGGTTTTACCTATATGCCTTACGGTTTACTTTTTAGTTGTCGCAATTTCTGCGGCAGCGGGTGCGGCGTGGGCTTTGAACAATCCGACCTACGTTCACATGAATAGTTGGTTTCATTATGCAAAACTTTACGCGGCAGACATTGGTTGCGTAGGTTTTATGATGATTAAATACAAATGGGGAATCGGCAAAAAACATTGGTTTAGAGCATGGCCATTTGTAATCGTTGGAATCAACATTCTAATTGCCGTTTGTTCCGATTTTGAAAGTGCCATTCGCGGTTCTTTGGCATTTGCCGAAACAGGAACTCGGTGGTGGAAATCAAGCGAAGGCGTTTGGCTATACGGCGGTTGGTGGAACTGGGCGAACGGAATCGCGGGTTTAATCAACATTTTGTGTATGACAGGTTGGTGGGGAGTTTATTCTTCAAAAGACAAAACTGATATGGTTTGGCCTGATATGACTTTCTGGTTTATTCTTGCATACGATGTTTGGAATTTTGAATACACCTATTTGAATCTTCCGACTCATGCTTGGTACTGCGGACTTGCTCTTTTGCTCGCGCCAACATTTGCGGCAACATTCTGGAACAAAGGCGGTTGGATTCAGAATCGTGCCAACACATTAGCAATTTGGTGTATGTTTGCACAAGTATTCCCAATGTTCCAAGATTACAGCCGATTCTCTGTTTTGCCTTCACTGTATCAAAATGCAGGAACAATGACTGCTTTGGATATGACACACATCAATAGCGTAAAAGATTTTGTCAACACAGGAATTACTGCCGACCCAAGAATGCAAGGCTTTATTGCAGTTTTGTCAGTCGCAATAAACGTTATTGCAATTTCTGTCATAATAAAACGTGCTAAAGCACAGGGCAAAAATCCTTACAAAAACGAAATTTTTGTCGGCACAAAAGATTTTGAAGAAGCAATGGCAAGAACCGACCAAGCCGATGTTACACAGGCTCGCGCAGGAAACTAAGCAAAAGTTCAAATCATAAAAATCCCCTAAAACTTTAAAAATTGTTCAAAAAGTTTTAGGGGAATTTTTTAAGACTTCAAACGAAGAGTAGAAAAGGGAAGTCTAAAAATTGCAATTTCTAGAGTTTCCACTATCTTTTAGGCGCAAAAAGCCATAAGAAAGTAAACCCAAACAAACAATTAGTACGCCTAAAATTGCGTCTTTTGCGCTTATGTCAAAAAACTCGTCCCCGCCCGCCACAGAGGCAACAGAATCAACTGTCCACATAAGACTTGCCGCAAAATACATACAAAAAAGCGTAAAAAGTGCTTTTGAAGAACCGCCGTGATTTTTTCTATACAAAAAAACTGAGCCACTTATTAAAGCTGCCACAAATGTAAGTATCAAGCACATGGCATTTCTGTCCTTTGTAAACGACGATTTTTGCGCTTTTTAAAAAATGCCGAAATTCCCCAAATAATCGCCCAAACAGCCGTTGTCAAAACAGCCATTCCTGTTCCAACCGTTGCCATTTCGTGCAACATCACAGAAATTTCCTCTGGAGAAGAAAGTGCCGTCAAAAAAGGCGGATATAAGGTGATTTCGCCATGATAAATATGCTCAGCGGCCAAAAGGAAACTTCCGCCAAACAAAAGTTTTTCAAGAGTTTCCAACTGATTTTTTACGCTCACAAACCGAGCCTCGTTAGACTTTTTAGCAAAAACAGTGTGCCTTATCGCCGTAACAACAATTGCTTCCGCTAGTGGAACTGTAAAACAAGCCATTTTATTCTCCTTACGAGACTTTCGCCTCTAACTTTTGAATTTTACCATAAAAAGCCCATTTTTACAAGATAAGAATTTGTTTGTAGCACAAAAAATAGCTTAAATAAAACTTAAATTGAATCCAGAGAGCGTACCTCTACAGATGAATAGGTAAAAATACCTTTTTGATAAAAAAGCACAATTATAAGCGCGGAAGAACGATAATCCTTCCAAATGTAGGCATCATTTAAATGCTCTACAAATGTAAAGTTTTTGTCTAAATCTAGTTGCCAAGAGGCAAAATTAATGAGCGCACTAAAGCCCACCGCAGAATCGCGCTTAACGGGACAAAGCCCATAAGGAAGCAAAATCTCACGCTCAGAAGAAATAATCGTTTTTTGTATAGGAATAAGGGCAAAAATTGTACGCGGAAATGCAAGATGTTTTCCTAAAACGCCATAGCGGTCATTTACGTGCAAAAAAGTTTCCCCTACAACGCTCAAAAATACAATAATTCCCAACAAAAATGCAATTATCACAAGTCGTTTTGACTTTTTTCTCTGCTTTTTCCTTTCCATGATTTAAATTTCGGCAATTTTTAGAGATGCCCTATTATTTTCTTAAATTTGCGATTTTAGCACTAGCAATTCAAGCATAAGAGCGTTATAATCTAAAGAAACTGGTTGCTTTGAGCAAATAAATTTACGGAGATTAAAAATGAACAAAACTGAATTGGTAAATGCCATTGCAGAGGATACTGGTTTATCAAAAAAAGACGCAGAAAAAGCGTTAAAATCCTTTGTTGAAATCGTTTCTAAAGAATTGTCAGAGGGAAATGATGTACAGTTGTTTGGCTTTGGAGTATTTTCTGTAGCAGAAAGAGCCGCTCGTGAAGGAATCAATCCGCTAACAAAAGAAAAAATCAAAATTCCAGCTTCAAAAACTGCAAAATTTAAAGCGGCAAAAGCATTAAAAGACCTTATAAACGAAAAATAAAAATCCGTTCTTAATCTTCCCCGGCGTAAAGCGTTGGGGGAAAAGCAAAAATCGCCCTGCCCTTAAACGTTGAAAATTCTCTAAATCAATTTAAGCATTTTCTCGCTTTTTAATTTGCGGGTTGTATATTAACACCTGCTTTTTCTGCTTGTCAAAATTGCCCCTGCTGAATAATTAGACCTGTTCGGAAACCCTGTTTCCGCTCAGGTCAACGAGTTTAAAACCGCT
>CALCEK010000205.1 GCA_937900125.1 uncultured Treponema sp.
TAAAAATACTATTTGCTTTCAGAGATTCCTCTTTCAACGCACTCCTCCAATCTCCCTCAAGCACCGCTTATTCATCTCCCGCCGCTCGCGGTCAAAACACCAGCCCCACTTACAAAAATACCGCACCGCGCTCTTGATATGCGCCCTGAGCATCGCGCGGTTTTTATAGCTTTCACGCGCATGGTCGTGTACAATCTTCACATTTGGGTAATACAAAGTCTTTGCCACGCGATGCAGACGGCGGATAAGGTCAAAATCCTCGCAGTACATAAAATATCCGTCGTCAAAGAAAATATCGTGTTCTTTCAAAACAGAAAGACGCATAAACATAAAGCATCCGCTCAGGCAGGGCGGATTCATCACCTTGTCGTAGCCGCTTGCCTTTAAACAGTAGCGGTCATCGCGCTTCTTTCCCCAGCTCTTTGGCAAAAATCGTCGGAAAATCAAATCCGCAGGTGTGGGAAGCAGCTTGCACAAATATTGCAGCTCGCCGTTCGGGTATTCCACACGCGGCAAAACATACGCCGCATCCGTGTTCGCGTCCATAAAACGAATCAACTCCGAAAGCACATTCGCTTCAAAATAAATGTCGGGATTCAGCACCACGTGATAGTCCGCGTCTTGCTCTATTGCTTCCTGCATGGCGAGGTTGTGGCTTGCGCCATAGCCCAAATTCGCGTTGTGAATGTAGCGGATTTTCGTCTGCGCCGCCGAATAGATTTCCTGCAAAATGCGCATTGCGTCATTTGGAGAATTGTCTATTATATAGAAGATTTTTACACATTCTGATTCAAAAATCGCTTTAAAAAGTCGCTCTAGCTGAGTGCGCGGGGTGTTAAACAAAACAACGCTTGCCGTTACAACGGCTTTTTGACTGCTACCAACAAATTCTTTGTCCATTTTTCACCCGATTTTTTTATAGCCACATTCTTCATCGCTCACAAAATCCGAGGAAAAATCGTATTCCACAGAAAATGGCATTTCGATTTTTTTTGCAAGATTTGAATAATACGAAATTACATCTTTTCTGATTTCATTTTCACCGAGTTTTATAATTTTTGCGCTGAGTTCTGCCTTTGTTTGCGTACAAAAATACAAAATCACTTCGTCAACTTCTGAATCAAAAGAACGATTTAAGATTGTTTCAAGAAAAAATTCCTGAATCCCATTTGGAAAAACAAAAATCTCTTTTTCTGAAAAACCGCATTGCATTTTGAGAACATCGTGTTTTGAAATTAAATTTTTTTGCCTAAAGCCGTCAGGGGCAAAACCGCAAAGAAACGCACTCCGTGTCATTCTGTATGTATTTTATACACTATATTTCTTTAAATCAATACTATTTTTATTTGAAAACACACAATATTTATTAAAAAATATCCGCATGACCGTTGAAGAACAGGAATTATTTGTCTGCAAAAGGCTAAAAAGCGAACGAGAAAAGGCAAACTTATCGCAAATGGAACTTGCGCTCGAATCTGGGGTCTCTCAAAATATGATTACTTACATCGAAAATGGAAAAAGAACGCCAACAGTAACAACGGTTCTAAAATTATGCAACGCACTCGGCATAAGCCCCGCCATTCTTTTTCCTGCCGAAAACAAAGAAAAGCAAAATGCAAAAGAAACAATAATTAGTTTAGTAGAAAGATTTATGTAAAAAAAATAGCGGTGAGGGGTATTTATTTGTGATTTTTTTGAACGGAAAAACTCCGTGTTTTACGTTTATAAATGTTACGCTTTAAAGGTAAAATTAAGGATTCTAACAATCGACCTACATAAAATAGCTGTATTTTTCAACCCAAGCTTTGTAGTCATCATCTGTTGCGCAATCTTCGTACTCAAAAATGGCATTTTCAATTTCTTGCGTATCGATTGCCTGATTCATAAACTCAAACATCGATTGTAAACGCTGATATAAATCTTCGGCTTCTTGATTCACTTTTTTCTCTCCAAAAAACAAAATATTTTTGGTTTCCACAAAAACCTTTAGGGCAAATGTCGAGTGTTTTCGTGACAAACCGAGATTCTTCGCCTTTTAGCTCAGAATGACACGCTGACACGCTGGCAGGCAGAAATCATTTTTTACGCATACATTTTATAGCATCCCCAAAAATTTGGATATGTTACAAAAAGTATACTTTGCCTTGATTTGTCATATTGAGCGATAGGCTTTGCCTGCGAAATATCCATAGATGCTTCGAGGCTTTTCCCCTCAGAATGACAAATTTTCGAAAATCGAAATTGCCCCCTTTACTTTTATTTTATATCAGTTTTGCAGTTTTGACAAGATTTCCGCATTTTACGAAAAATTGTCAATGTAAAATTTGGAATATTTTGAAATTTCCACGCTAAACTCGTCCCACCCAATGCGTTCTGGGAGAGTTTCTTCGGCAGAAAACAAATCAACGCCTAGCCCCAAGCGATTTTGCGGGAGCGTAAAACCCATTGCCGAAATCACCGTGGGAAACATATCAACAGTTGTAAAGTTTCGCCCTTGAATTTCCTTCACTGGCGTTTTTTGCGCGTTAATAAAGCAATTGTAAACAGTGCGGTCATAATACGGCGTGTCATTTATTAAAATGTTATCCATTCTAGGATGGTCACCCGTAATTACAATCACGGTGTCGTCAAAAAAATCCTGCTCATTTAGCCAAGAAATAAAATCAAAAAGTTGGCGGTCGGCACAAGAAACAACATTTGCAAGATTTTCAGGATATTCGTCCTTGCAAAGATTACAAAAGTAGCCGCCTACATGGTGGGTGTCAACCGTGAGCATTGTAAAATTAAACGGCTCGCCTTCTTTTGCCAAACGAGTTACTTCATCGCGGGCAATTTTGTACAAAATCTCATCTTCAAATCCCCACCAAACCGCATAATCGGGGGCAATATAGCCTTTTTCCTTCGCAGTAAACAGGTCAAAAACAAAGTATTCGCCGTGTTGCTCAAAAAAATCCTTGCGCCCTGCAAAGTTTCCGTCCGAACCGCACAAAAACTCCTGCGTATAACCTTCAGTTTTTAAAATGTCGCCCAAAGCCGTAATTCCGCTCGCAAAAGTAGACCTGCTTCCCATATCGTTTCCGCCAACAGGAAAACTAAACGGAACGCCCGTAGAAGTTGCAAAAAGCGCACCCAGCGTCCAGCCTGCACAACTATGAAATCCGCCTAAAGTGCCAGCACTTCCCTTAATTTTATCTGAAAATGAAATATTTTCTTTTGCAAGTTGCGTAAGGTGCGGAATGTAGTTTATTTCGCTTTGTTTTCCGCCTTCTGCAACTGAAGCGTAGGTTGTTTCCATACTTTCCATATAGATATATATGAGATTTTTCTTTTTTTCTGGCGAAACGATTCTAGCAGTTTTGGGGTTTACATAAAAATCTTCGTAAATTCTAGTTTGCGCTTTTAGTTGAGCGCGATATTCTCTGAATTTGATTTTGGAATCGGTTCTGTTAAGCGAATAAAATGCAAAAATAACAGAAAAAATTGTTAAGGCAAAAATTAAAATAAACTTTAAGTCTAGCGAAAATGTCTTTTTGTTAAACTTTTTGCTTTTTAATTCTACAAGCATCTTTGCGTTTAGGCTACCACAAATCTTAACGGCAAAAAAATAAAATGCGACTAAGGCTAAAATCACAAAAGTTTCGTAGCGAGCGCAATATCGGACAGCATTTTGTAAAAAGTGGGTGTCCGCCCCCTTTAGTGGCGATTTTACCGTATAAAGTAGCACCCTAATAGTTGCGTTAAAAGTTGCAGAAAACCAATCTGTTAAAAAATAAAGTAAAGTCGAAGCGATTAAAAATATGCTAGACAAAAAAATTAAAAACCCAATTAAAAAATTTTTATTCCTGCTTTTCATCGTTTTCACCTTTAGAAAGTCTTAAATTGAGTTTTAGACTAAAATAAGCTGAAAAAATTCGGTAAAAAAAGTAAACAAGCAGGGCAGAAATTATAGCAAACAAAGTGTACATTGCAGAATCTAATGTTACAAGCATTGAAAATTTTCGCGCAAGGGCAACAAAAACGTGCGTTACGGGAATGCAAAAAAGTGTAAAAAGCAAATAATCGCACAGAATCTGAAAATTTGGCGCAAGTGGCATTTTTTTGTTTTTACAAAAAAGTTTTAAAGTTAAAAGTGGCGGCAAAAAAATATTTACTAAAAGCATTACATAGTTCATAATATCCATTTTACCCCCCCCCTTAAAATAATCTTAAAAATTTTAAAAATTGTACGAAAATTTTTGCAATTTTTAGAATTTCCTTTTATAATAAAAATATGATTCACGTAGAAACCCGCGTAAAGATTCCTTTTTTATGGGGAAAATCGGTTTTTAAAAAGAATTGCTGGTCAAAAATAAATTTGATTGTTGGCCCAAACGGCTCAGGAAAAACTCTTTTAGCAGAAGAATTGGCTTTTCAATTTGCAGACGCGGGATATTTTATTGAATACTTAAAATCGGAACGAGAAAATTCTGAAAAATATCTTAAAGTGTTACAAAATTCAGAGGTAAGAGAAAAAATTCAGCGCGTACTTTCTAATATGTTTGGAAAATCCATCATTTTTGAAGAAGACAGTGCGGGGAATCCCGTTCCGATTGTTGTAAATCGCGCTTGGAACGTGGAATATGGTCTAAAAGAAGCGGAATGTCACGGATTTAAGGAAATTTTAATACTTTTAGCCTCGCTTTATTCCATAAAAGAAAAAACTTGTCTGTTTTTTGACGAGCCAGAATTGCATTTGCACCCGCAATTTCAGTTTTTCTTTATGAACGAATTGCGCAAAGTTTCCTTAGAAAAACCCGATTCTGTATTTTTTTTAGTTACCCATTCGCCATTTTTTGTTGACTTGCGTTTTCCCGAAGAGTTAAACGGCGTGATTGTGTGCCATATAAATCAAGTGCCAAGCCACATTGAAAATTTGAGCAAAAAGGATTCGGAGCTTTTTAGGCGATTTTTACCGCGTTTTAACAGTTATCACAAACAATTTTTCTTTTCGGACAACCAAATTTTTGTTGAGGGTTACACCGACCGACAAATGTTTACAAATCTTTTGCCGTTTATTCATCGCGAATACAGTTCTGCAGGAACTGGAATAATCGATGTTGGCGGAAAAGACGAGTTAGGCGTTTTTTGCAAAGTTTGCTCGCTTTTGGGGACAAATGGGCGTATAATTACCGACCTAGATTCGCTTTTTAGCGGAAAATTGCGCGATGTTTTTTGCGAAAACAAAAATGTAAACGCATGGCTTTATAAGCAAGAAGCAAAACAGCAACAATTTTACAAGTCAATTTTTACTGTTCGCGAATTGCGGAGCAAAATCACGCTAGAAAAGTTGATTTTAAAACTTGAGCAATTTTTACAGGCGGCAGGAAAAGAATTTGTTTCTTGCGCAAAAAATTATTCATTTTCAGATAATTTTAATAATCCAGAAAATGCCTTTTTTGAAAAAATTCTTTATCTTTCACAAAAACACGAAAATGCAGAAAACATTGATACGTTTAAAACTGTTGTATTACAAGGAATTATGACTTTTCAATCTACCCCTGAATCTTATCTTTCTGAAAAAACTGCAAAAAATGTGCCACTTATAAAAAATCTTTTTTCGTTAATTTTGGCTGCTACAGAAGCCGCTGGCGTTTTTATTCTTCCGAAAGGTTGCATTGAACATTACTACACCCAAACAAATGTACAGTATATGCCTGTCTCCGCAAAAGACCGCCTTTTTCATTCAGAATTAGAACACATTTTGCAAAGTTCCGCAAAACAAATACAAAATGAATATGCAGATTTAATTTTAATTTTAGAAAAAGCCTGTACGCGCTAAAGTTGTAAGTGAAAATTTTCGCTCTTCCCTATTTTTTTTATGAAATGTATAATCATTTTATGAAAGATTCAATTATTTTAAGAAAGGACGTTCCTACAAAAAATCAGTGGGATTTGAGCAAATTGTATGCTTCTAGTGCAGATTGGCAAGTTGAATTAGAAAGCATTCCAAACCTAGTACAAAATGTCGTACAATTTAAGGGAATTTTAGGAAAAGACAAAGAAACATTTTTAAAAGCCCTAAAAGCTTGGGAAAAGGCAAATTTCACCCTAGAAACTGTCTATCATTATGCAAGCCTTTTAAACTCAGTTGATAAGGGCGACAGTTCTGCGCAAGAAAAAGTGAATCGTGCTTTAATGGAAGTGACAAACCTTGAAAGTTCCTTAAGTTTTTTTGACCCAGAGATTCTCGCACTTCCCACCGAGCGTGTAACAGAATGGCTAAAAGACGATTCTTTTGCCGATTATCGCGTTTTTATACAAAAAAAATTGCACCTAAAACCTTACACTTTGAGTGAAAAAGAAGAGCGAATTTTAGCTTTAAACATTGAAGCTTCCCAAACCGCCGACAACGTGTTTAACATTCTAACAGATGTTGACCTTAATTTTGGAACAGTGCGTGTAGACGAAAAAGACGTACCGCTTACTCACATTTCTTATAGCTCCTTTATAGAAAATCCGAATCGCGAAATTCGCAAAGAAGCCTATACTAAATTCTACGGTACATTTGAATCGCACGCAAATACCCTTGCCGCACTCTATTCAGGGAGCGTAAACAACGATATTTTCCTTTCTCGCGCACGCGGTTACGGCTCTTCGCTAGAAGCCGCTTTGTATGCCGACAAAGTTCCCGTTTCTGTTTACACGAATTTGATTCAAACCATACACAAAAACTTTGAACCGCTCCACAGATATTATTCTTTGCGCAAAAAAGTTTTGGGCTTAAACGAATTGCGCCATTACGATGTTTATGTGCCACTCGTAAAATCAATTAAAACGCATCACACTTACGAAGAAGCCGTTGAAATTGTCCGAGCTGCCCTTGCGGTGTTAGGAAAAGAATACACCGACACTCTGTGCGATGGACTTTTAAATGGCTGGGCTGACCGATTTGAAAACAAAGGTAAACATTCTGGGGCATTTTCTTCAGGCGCGTACAAAGGCTACCCATACATTCTTTTAAATTATAAGGAGGATTCGATTCGGGACGTGTTTACAATGGCACACGAAGGTGGACACTCAATGCACTCTTGGTACAGCACAAAAAATAACCCATTCTCTTGCTATGAATACACCATCTTTGAGGCGGAAACTGCTAGTACCTTTAATGAAGAGCTTGTTTTTGAGTACCTTTTAAAAGAGGCAAAATCAAACGGAAACAAAGAAATGGAATTGTATCTGCTTGCAACTCGCGCTCATGAAATTCTTTCAACTTTGTACAGACAAACTATGTTTGCGGAATTTGAACTTAAAGCTCACGAAAAAGTAGAACAAGGCGAGCCGCTTTCTACAGAAGTTTTACGCGCAATGTACCGCTCTTTGCTTGAACAATATTTTGGGCCAGAAATGGTTTTTGAAGAAAATAGCGACCTTGAAGGTTTAAGGATTCCGCATTTTTACAGTGCCTTTTATGTTTACAAATATTCAACGGGAATTTCTGCCTCTCTTGCGCTTGCAAAACGGGTTACAACGGGTGGAAAAGCTGAATTAGAAGACTACTATACATTCTTAAAGAGTGGTGGCTCCCGTTACCCAATAGAATCGCTTAAAGTTGCTGGCGTAAATATGGAAGAATCTAAACCTGTGCAAGATGCCTGCGACACTTTTGCGGATTTAGTCGGGCAACTAGAAAAAGCCCTTTTGTAACATTTCCAATTTACTATTTTCCCCCCCCAAAAAAAAACGATGAGTTCTTGTTGCTTATTTTGCAATTTAGAACTCATCGCTTCCATTAAAAATTCATAAATTCTTTGTGGAGCAAAAATTAACTTGCGCCTTTTTCGTAGGGTTTACCGCTTGCGACTGGAGCGTAATTTTTTCCGCTAAAGACAATCAAAGCCAAAATCGTTATAACGTAAGGAAGCAAACTAAAGAATTCTGTTGGCAAAGCGTTCTTTAACGCGGGAATGTTTACCACATAAATTGAAAAAGCTACTGCCGTTCCAAACAAAAGTGAGGAAAGCGAAATTCCCAAAGGCTTCCACCTACCAAAAGAAACCGCTGCTAAAGCAATAAAGCCCGTTCCATTGATTGTATTTGTTGTGTACTGAATCGTTTCCGTAAGAACAAGACAACCTCCCGCAAGTCCCGCAAGGAATCCCGAAAGCAAAACCGCAAAATATCTTATTCCAATTACATTGATTCCTACACTTGCGGCAGCCCCAGGGTGTTCACCGCAGGCACGAAGCCTAAGCCCAAAAGGCATTTTGTAAAGCATAAACCAAACAATCAAAATCACCGCAATAGCAATCAAAACCGTCGGGTAAATTCCAAAAGGTCCAGCTTTAAAGCCAATTTGGAAAGGTCTAGTTCGGTCGGAATTAAACAAAATCTGAGAAAAGAAAATGGTAACTCCGTTTGCCAAAAGGTTAATTCCCGTTCCACTAATTGTTTGGTCAGCTTTGAGCGTTATTGCCGCAAAAGCGTGAATCATTGAAAAAATTGTTCCAAAAATCGCGCCAACAAGCAAGGCAAACCACGGCGAAAAAGCCCCATAACTTTCCAAAAGTACGTGCGTTGTTGCAGCCGCACAAGCTCCAATTTGCAAAAGTCCTTCAAGGGCAATATTTACAACGCCACTTCGTTCACAAACCATTCCTCCAGCGGCTGTAATTAAAATCGGCGAAACCATCATCAGCACGGAAGGTATCATATTAAAGATGCTGTTCATGCGGCACCTCCGTTTGTTTTTTCGAGTTTTTTCTTTTCTATTGACGAAAGAATCAGTCTAAAGCCAGCTTTTAAGGCTACAAAGACAACAACAAGTCCTTGAATTATAAAAGTGATGATGGAAACACCTACTTATTTCACTTAATAGATAC
>CALCEK010000206.1 GCA_937900125.1 uncultured Treponema sp.
ATTATGGATATGCAAAAGATTTTTCGCAATTTGACAAACACTAATCAAGATGAGCGGATTCTAAACATGAATGAAGATGTTTCTCCAAATGAAAAAATCACGCTTATGAATGAACTATTAGAACGTAAAAATGAGTGCTTGTTTTCTGATTTGATAACACGTCCAGGAAATGAGCTAGACATTATTTGCGCCTTTATAGCAATTTTGGAAGCTGTAAAGTTTAAAATGGCTGAAATTTATCAACATAAGATTTTTGGAGATATAAAAATATGCAGGAAGAAGAAGGCGGCATAGAGCAAACCGCTGGACAAGAACAAAAAAAAACTAGAAAAAAAAGACCTAAAATTCCCACTGTAGAGGCTGTTGTTGCTCAAGAAAGTGGAAAAAAAGTTGTTGACGAAAAATCAGAAGAAAATGATTCTGAAAAAAATCTTAAAGTGAATGAAAGCGAATCATCGATTTCTGAAACAGTAAATCTTGACCAAGAGTGTGCCTTGCTTGAAACGGTTCTCTTTTTAGAAAGCGAGCCTCAAAATATAGAAAATATTTCTAAGATTACAAATTATCCTCTTGATGTGGTTGAAGAATGTCTTTCTCGCTTAAAACAAAAATATACTTCGCCCGATAGTGGCATCGATTTATCGCAAATTGCAGGTGGCTGGATTCTTACTCCACGCAAAGAATGTTTTGATGCAGTAAAAGAGCGTTATGGCAGACGAAATGAGGGGCGACTTAGCAAAGCCGCTATTGAAACTCTTGCTATTATTGCGTATAGTCAACCTATAACTCGTCCTGAAATCGAAAGCATTAGGCACGTAAATGTTGACACAATGATGCGCCTTTTGCTCGACAGAAAATTTATTAAGGAAGTTGGAAAAAAAGATGTTCCAGGAAAGCCCGTAATGTATGGGACAACTAAGGAATTCCTTGAATTTTTCCATTTGCAGAGTATAACTGAACTTCCAAAACTAGACGAAAAAGAAAGTGAGAGGTTTGAACTTGCCCGTTAATGAACAAAATGATTCTGACAATTTAATTCGCTTACAACATTTTATGGCAAAATGCGGAGTTGCAAGCCGTAGAGCAAGCGAAGAAATAATTGCATCTGGTAGAGTTTCGGTAAATGGGGAGATTGTTCTTTTTCCAGGAACAAAGGTTTCTGAGCTAGATGTCGTTTGCGTTGACGGAAAGCAAATTTTTCTTGAGCTTAAGAAACGTTATGTTCTTTTAAATAAACCGAGTGGCTTTGTTTGTTCACTTTCAGATGAAAAGGGGAGACCTATTGCGGCTGATTTGTTAAAGGAATCTTACAAAGAGCGACTTTACAATGTCGGTAGACTTGATATGTTTTCTTCTGGCTTAATTATTTTCACAAATGATGGAAACTTTGCGGCAAAACTTTCGCATCCATCGGCAGAACTTGAAAAAGAATATATTGTAGACACTAGCGTTCCGCTTCCTAAAACGTTAGCAGAGGATTTCCAAAAAGGGCTTCGTGTAGACAATGTTTTTTATAAGTGCCGATTTGCCGCAGAGCTTAATTCCCACAGAATGAGAATCATTTTAATAGAAGGAAAAAATCGGGAAATTCGGCGAGTCTTTGAATCACGAAATGTCGGAATTAAAAAATTAGAAAGAATCCGAATAGGAAATGTAGGAATTGGAAATCTTGAACACGGACAATTTAGAGATTTATCGGGTGCGGAGGTAAAATCGCTTTTGCATCTTTGTTCGCGAAATCGATAATTTTAAAGAGGTTTTTATGGTTATAGCTATTGATGGTCCTGCGGGAACAGGAAAAAGCACTGTTGCAAAATGTCTCGCTGATGATTTACATATAATTTATCTTAATTCTGGAAGTTTTTATCGCGGTTTAACATTGGCTTTACTCGATTCGAATGTCGCTCTTTCGGATTCAAAAGTTGTTTTAGAATTTGCAAAAAATCAAAAGCTCGCATATACAGGCGGTCGTTTGTTTCTAAATGGAAAAGATGTAGAAGATAAACTTCATCAAGATAGAGTTGACGCAAGCGTTTCACAAGTGTCTTCAATTATTGAATTGCGGCATTTTGTAAATGATTTAATGCGTTCTATCGTAAAAGATATGGATATAATTTGCGAAGGCAGAGATATGACGACTGTCGTTTTCCCCAATGCAGAATATAAGTTTTATCTTGATGCTTCAATTGAGGTTCAGGCAAAACGCCGATTTGAGCAAGGTGTAAGTGGACTTTCAATGGAAGAAATAAAAGAATCCATTTTAAAACGCGATGAAATGGATAAAAATAAGGCAGAAGGAGCTTTAAAAAAAGCATCAGATGCGTTTTATATTGATACATCAGACTTGACTATTAAACAGGTTTGTGAAATAATTAAGAACAAAATTAACAGAAAAGGGTTTACAATGGCAGAGAAGGAAGTGGAAGAAAATGTTTCTCAAAGCTCCAACGAGAACATTTACACACAATTAGAAGCGTCTATAAACAAAATGGAGCCTGTCGAAAATGGTGCTAATGTAAAAGGTACTGTTGTTCAGGTTACTGATGATACTGTATTTGTTGATGTCAACTGCAAGTCAGAAGGTAAGATACCTATATCAGAATTCGTTGGAAAGCTTCCCAATGTTGGTGATGTTATTACAGTTTTTCTTATTGACCAGTTCGGTAAGAATGGACCTGTTATTTCAAAGATTAAGGCTGATGAAAAGCGTCTTTGGGAAGAGTTGAAAGTTGCTTATGACCAGAAAAAATCTGTTGAGGGATTGATTGTTTCTGTGACAAAGGGTGGCTATATGGTTGATTTAGGCGGTGGAATAAACGCATTTTTACCTATTAGTCAGTCTGATGCTCAGAAGGTTGAAAAAGAAGAAAAACTTCTCAATGTACGCTCTCATTTTTATGTGGAACGTTTGTATAGCAATGGAAAACGAAATGTTGTTGTAAATCGTCGCAAGTATCTTGAAGAGCAAATTAACACCAATCGCGATAAATTCTTT
>CALCEK010000207.1 GCA_937900125.1 uncultured Treponema sp.
CCTTGCTTGCTTTTGCGGCGGCGGGCGGTGTTTTCCTCCCCGTGTGCCGCCTGAATCATTTTAAAAAAATCGAGAAAAAGTTTTTTCCTTATTTTTCATTGTCTTTTCAAAGTGGCAAAAATGCGTTACTATCGTTATTGGAGGTAGAAATGCTTGTTCAAGATGAAATTCCACTTTTTGAATATGACACCGATACTCACGCGGTTATTGAACCAACTCATGAAAAGTTTCCCATAAAGTTGCCAGTTCGTTGCGTTTTTGGTTTTTTGGGTGATTTTATTGATTCTTATGCAAAGCAAAATAATTGCAAGGTTTTGGGCATTTTTGAGTCTACAACAAAGGCTTTTCCTGTTTACGAATTGATTCGTGACGGCAAACAGCTTTGTTTTTGTCAGGCTCCAGCTGGCTCGGCGGCGGCAACGCAGTTTTTGGATTGGCTTATCGGTTATGGGGTGCAAGAAATAGTTGCCACGGGGGGTTGCGGTGTTCTTGTTGGGTTTCCTGAAAATGTATTTTTAATCCCCACCAGAGCACTTCGGGACGAGGGAACTTCTTACCATTATCTTCCGCCCGCTCGGTATATTGACTTAAATGGGCTTGCCGTAAGTGCGATTTCTTCTACGCTTGAGAAAAATCAAATTCCGTTTACCGAATGTTTTACCTGGACAACTGACGCTTTTTTTAGGGAAACAAAGGAAAAATGTGCTGCCCGAAAAAAAGAAGGCTGCTCGGTTGTAGAAATGGAATGTTCCGCGCTTGCCTCTTGTGCGCAATTTCGCAAGGTTTTGTTTGCCGAGCTACTATTCACGGGGGATTCGTTGGCTGACCCAGAAAAATATGCAGAACGTGGCTGGGGAAAAAATTCTATTGCTATTGCCTTTAATCTTGCAGTTGATTCTGTGCTTTCCATGTGCTAGATTTTGTTATGAAAAAAAGATTTTGCTCGTTTCTGCTTGGATTTTTGTTTCTTTTGCTTCTTTCTTCATGTTCGGGGGGAGTTGTAGGTTATAGCGTTGTTTTATGGACAATTTCGGAATATGAAATTCCAGATGGAACTGTTGTCCCCGTTTTCCTAAAGTCTAATATTTCGCAAGTTTATGTCATTGAAGAGCCTTCCACAAAGGAAAAAATTGAAGTTCCCCTTTGGAAACTTTCTTCGCCCGAAAAAAAATCTTCGGCACAAGCTAGGGCGGCTTCTTATTCCGAATTTCAGGCTCAATATGCAAAATGTGTGCTTGACGGACTTCCGATTCGTTCTGAGGCGGTAAACACCTCTAAACAAGTGTATAGGTTGCGCAAGGATGAAGTGATTCGCATTTTAGCTTCGGAAGTTGGGCAAACGCCAACAAGCGGTTCGGAAAAATTAAACGGTTCTTGGTTTCGGGTGCTTACAAATGACGGAACATTTGGTTGGTGTTTTAGTTTGAATTTGCGGCTTTTTACAATGAATCCCGACGGAAGCTACGGAGAAGGTGCGGTTGAGGCTGAAGTTCAGGAATCCGATTCTGTGCTTGAACAAATGCTTCGCTCCGCTTGGTATCCTGATTATTATTCGATGATGATTCAAGAAAATCAGATTGACCTAAATTATGTGCAGGAACAATTTGGCTTTGACACTGGGGCGATTTCTGGGAATGTTTCGCTAAATATGAAAGATGTTAGCGTAAGTTTTAAATTTGCGGGTGTTACAAAAACTTCGGAAAACGTCTATAGATTTACGGACGCGCCTTTTCAAGTTACAGTGCGTTCTTCTTCTAGCATTGTTGTAAAATACACTGATGAGCGCGGAATGCCCAAAAATTATTCATTTGTAACGCTTTCGACCGACAAAAAAATTTCAGATATAATCGCTTCTGAAATTGTTAGGCGCAAGGAACTTTACGATTCTTTAAGACGCGCAGGTCCAGATTTTACAAGCAATAATTACGGAACGCTCACTTTTACTGGGAACAACGGATTTTTGTGGACAGGTTTTCAAATGCTTGTTCCTTCTGTTATTTCCCGCGATGCTTATCCGAGGGGAACTGTTGTAACGCAATACTTTTTGCCCGCAAATTTAAAGCGGTCTTGGGACGGTGTTTTGACTTTTCATTTTGACGGAATGCGGCAAGAAGTGAATTTTTTGTATAAAAAAGAGCAAAATGGGCTTAGGCTGAGTGCGGCTCAAGTTTCTTCAATTTCAAACAGCGGAACTATGAGAGACACAACAGTTGTTTCTGAAAGCACTAATCTTTTAGTCATATTTTTTCAAAATTAGGTGTGAAAATGGCATTTGTTCAGTTTTCAAAAGTCAGTCTTTCTTTTGGGAATAAAGATATTTTAAAGGATGTTTCAGTTAATCTTCAGACTGGAACAAAAGCTGCGTTAACTGGCGCGAACGGAGCGGGAAAATCGACTCTCATCAAAATTATGGCGGGACTTGTTTTGCCAGAAAGTGGCGAATGTGTTGCCCAAAAAGATGCCAGAATCGCATATTTACCGCAAAGTGGGCTAACTCACAAGGGTTGCACGTTGCTTGAAGAAGCCGACAAAGCGTTTTTGTGGGGATACGAAATTCAAAATCAAATTGACGAATTAGGCGAAAAGTTAAAAGAAAGTCCAAACAATTTGCATCTTGCGGAAAAGCAAAGCGAGTTGCTTTCTAAATTAGAAGCGTCTGGTTGGTATAGGCGCAATACTCGCGCTGAACAAGTGCTTTTGGGGTTGGGATTTTTGCGCGAAGATTTTTCTAAGCAGACGGAAACTTTTTCTGGTGGTTGGCAAATGAGAATCGCGCTTGCAAAGGCACTTATGGCAAATCCTGACATTTTGCTTTTGGACGAACCGACAAATTATCTTGACCTTGAAGCCCGTGCTTGGCTTGAAAAATTCTTAAATGAATTTGAAGGCGGATTTTTGCTCGTAAGCCACGACCGATATTTTCTTGACCATACAATAAATGAAGTTTACGAGCTTTTTGCAGGAAGCCTAAAGCGCTACCCAGGCAATTTTTCGCATTACGAAAAAGTTCGGGCGGTAGAGCTTGAAACTCTCATTGCCGAATATGAAAAACAGCAGCAGGAAATTCAACATCTTGAAGATTTTATCCGTCGCTTTGGGGCAAAAGCAACAAAGGCTTCTCAAGCGCAAGAGCGGCAAAAAATGCTCGATAAAATTGTTCCGATTGAGATTCCAGAAAATCTAAAAAAAATACATTTTTCTTTTCCGCCCGCTCCACATTCGGGGCAGATTATTTTTACTGCGGAAAAAATTTCAAAAAGTTACGGCGGACCTTTTATAATAAAAGATTTTGATTTTGTTTTAGAAAAAGGAACGCGGCTTGTTGTTGCAGGAAGAAACGGCGCAGGAAAATCAACGTTGCTTAGAATTATTGCTGGTGTTGACAAAGATTTTTCGGGTACAATAAAACTTGGAAGCGGTGTTTCTATCGGCTATTTTTCTCAAGATAGTGCTGAACGCATTGTTTCCTCCGAATCAGTTTTGGAATATATGGAAAATCGCGCTCCGCTTGAACTTATGCCGAAAATGCGGGATATGCTCGGTGCGTTTTTGTTCCGCGGAGATGACGTTTTTAAAAGCATAAATGTGCTTTCTGGTGGAGAAAAAAGTAGAATCGCGCTTTTGGAATTGCTTTTGCGTCCAGTAAATTTGCTCGTTCTTGACGAACCAACAAATCACCTTGATATGCACTCAAAAGATGTTTTGCTTGATGCCTTAAAAGATTTTGGTGGAACAGTGATTTTTGTAAGCCATGACAGGGGATTCATAGAAGAGCTTGCCACAAAAGTTTTGGAATTGAATTGCGGAAAACATAGGGTGTTCCCGGGAGATTATAAATATTACCTTGAACGACTTTCCGCTGAACAAAATGCCCAAAAAGAATCAGAAGAAAATCCGAATAAAACAAAAAATGTGGAGGCAAAATCGGTAAGTTCCACAAAAGCTTCTTGGGAAGAACAAAAAAAGGCAGAATCGGCAAGGCGCAAACTTGAAAAAACTGTTGAACTTCTTGAAAAACAAATTGCGGATTTGGAAAAACAAAAATCGCAAGCAGAAGCGGAACTTTCTAATCCCGAAGTTTATTCAAATGGCGAAAAAGCAAAAGCTGTTCAAAAACAAATTGCCGATTTTGCAGAAAAAATTGAAAATCTTAACACCGAGTGGGAAAGTGCGGCGGAAAAACTTTTGTGATAGTGGCACTATCATATAACTTGCAAAAAAAAACAGTTCGCGGTATAATAAATTTGTTCGGAAATTTAAGTTTCCGCTTAGGAATTATTTTATATTTGGGGGGCTTATGAAAGTTCTTGTAATTGGCGGTGCTGGATACATCGGAAGTCATGTTGTAAAAGAATTGATGGCAAAGGGACATAGCGTTGCCGTGTTTGATAATCTTTCTAGCGGTTTGATTCAAAATTTGTTCCCAAAAAATGAATTTATTGCGGGCGATATTCTTCATAAAGAAGATTTGGATAAAGCCTTTGCTTTGGGATTCGATGCCTTTATTGACCTTGCGGCTTTTAAGGCAGCGGGCGAGTCTATGATTAAGCCTGAAAAATATTCAATCAACAACATTAGTGGCACGATGAACATTTTGAATTCTGCCGTTGAACACAAGTGTTTGCGAATGGTTTTTTCTTCAAGTGCGGCGGTTTTTGGCGAACCTCAATATCTTCCAATCGATGAAAATCATCCAAAAAATCCAGAAAATTATTACGGTTTTACAAAACTCAAAATTGAAGAATTTATGGCGTGGTATGAAAAACTTCGCAATCTTCGCTTTGCCTCTTTGCGCTATTTTAATGCGGCAGGTTATGACCCAGAAGGCGTTCTTTACGGACTTGAAAAAAATCCCGCGAATCTTCTGCCTGTTATGATGGAAGCGGCGTGCGGAAAACGCGAAAAAGTGTGTATTTTTGGAAACGATTATCCAACACGCGACGGCACTTGTATTCGCGACTATATTCACGTTACCGACCTTGCTAGTGCGCACGTTTTGGCTCTTGAATACATTGACAAAAACGACACAAGCCTTACGCTAAATCTTGGAACTGGGAACGGAATTACTGTTACAGAAATGCTTGAAGCTACCCGCAAAATTACTGGTGTAAACATTAAGGCGGATTATGTTGAACGCCGAGCGGGCGACCCCGCGCAATTAACCGCAAGTAGCGAACTTGCAAAAAAGATACTCGGTTGGGAACCAAAATATTCTGATGTCAACACATTGATAAAATCAACTTGGGACGCTTACCAAAAATATTATGCGCAAAACGCCTAATCTTGAAGAATAACGTTCTATGTGTTAAAATAAAACCCGATGCTGCAAATGCGGTGTCGGGATTTTTTTTGGAGGAACAATGTCTGAAAACGTTTTGTCAGAGGAATTTAAGCAATTAAAAGAATATATCGAACAGCACACAAATGATATGGTTGAATTGGAGCGGATTCTTACGGGGATTCCCGCACTTGCGCCCGAAAATTGCGGTGATGGGGAAGAAAAAAAAGCTTTAGCCCTTGAAGATTGGTTAAAATCAAATGGAATTACAAATATTGAACATTTTGATGCGCCCGATTCTAGGGTAAGTGCAGGAAAACGCCCGAACCTTGTGGCAACAATTCCTGGTGTTAACGAAGATTATGCCGTTTGGGTTTGTGCACATCTTGATGTTGTTCCAGTTGGTGAACTTTCTTTGTGGCAAAGCGACCCGTGGACTTTGGTAGAAAAAGACGGAAAAATATACGGACGCGGTGTTGAAGACAATCAGCAGGGACTTGTGAGCGGAGTGCTTGCCGCCCTTGCATTTGTAAAACAACACATTCTTCCTGAACACACGCTAAAACTTCTCTTTATGGCAGATGAAGAAGTCGGGTCAACTTATGGAATGAATTTCCTTTTAAAAGAACACCCCAATTTGTTTGGAAAAAATGACCGAATCCTCATTCCAGATGGCGGGGACGAAAAAGGTGAAACTATTGAAGTTGCCGAAAAAAATATTGCCTGGTTCAAATTCCACACAATCGGAAAACAATGTCATGGTTCGCGCCCAGATTTAGGAAAAAACGCAAAACTTGCTGCCGCCGACCTTGCGCTCCGTGTAAACGATTTAGAAAATTTTTTTAACAAAAAAGACGATTTATTTGCCCAGCCGTATTCAACTTTTCAGCCGACAATGCAGCTCCAAAATGTTGCGGGCATAAATATGATTCCTGGCGATGACGTTTTTTGTGCTGATTGCAGAATCAATCCTTGCTACACTTTGGACGAAGTCCGCGCGGAACTTAACAAAAGGGTAAAAGCTGTTGAGGACAAATATGGTGTTAAAATTGAAGTAACCGAAGCTCAAGCCGAAGAAAGTAAGCCTACGCCTGTGGACTCACCTGTTGTAAAAGAACTTGCCCAAGCGATTTACGCAGTTCATCATTTGTCAGCGCGTACAATCGGAATCGGTGGGGGAACAGTTGCTGCGGGATTAAGAAATAAGGGATTTAATGCGGTTGTTTGGAGTACAATGGACGAATTGGCACATCAGCCAAATGAATATGCAATAGTAAAAAATATTGCCATCGATGCCGAAACAATCGCCTATATGCTTTCAAAATAAAAAAATAGATTCTTCGTGGATACCCCCGCTCAGAATGAAATACTGACACGCAAAGTGGCGGAATGTTATTCGTACATTTGCGGGAAGCGACAAACGAGGGCGGGAGGTACTCAGAATACCCACTGGCACGTCAAACAAAAGGGCTAAATGGTAAAGTTAGCCCCTTTGTTTTAGAAAAATCTAAAAATGCGACATAATGTGCATTTAGTTGTATTTTTTTAGAATTATGCAAGCATTGTGTCCGCCAAATCCGAGCGAGGCGGAGGCTGCAATTTCTATTGGAGTTTCTAGCCCCACTTTTGGCGTGTAGTCAAGGTCGCAACCTGATTCTAGGTCTGGATTTTCAAGATTGATTGTTGGCGGCACAAAGTTGTCATTTATCGCTTTTACAGAAAAAAGTGCTTCTATTGCACCCGCTGCCCCAATCATGTGACCTGTCATACTTTTTGTGGAAGAAATGTGCAGTTTTTTTGCATAATCGCCAAAAACGGATTTTAGCATTTTTGTTTCACTTGAATCATTTGCTTGGGTTGAAGTTCCATGCGCATTATAATATTGAATGTCGGAAGGTGAAATTTGCGCTTGGCTAATTGCATCTTTTACGGCAAGAGCGGCACCGCTTCCGTCTGAGAGCGGGGCAGTAATGTGATGAGCGTCACAAGATGAACCGTAGCCGATTAATTCTGCGTAAATTTTTGCGCCACGAGCTTTTGCGTGTTCTAATTCTTCTAGCACCAAAACCGCCGAACC
>CALCEK010000208.1 GCA_937900125.1 uncultured Treponema sp.
CGTTGTAATATCACGACTTAAAACATCGCTTTTTCAGAGTTACCTCTAAAAATTGCAATTTTTAGAGGTTTCCAATTGATTTTTCTATTTAACGGTAAAATTGCATTTGTAAGTTTCGTCCGCACTTTTTAAAGTTAGGGTGTGTTCGCCGCGCGTTAAAGGAACATTCCACGCCAAAACACCCGCTTTTGCATTTTGCTCAATTCCATCTAAAAATAGCACAGTTTGATTTTGCTTTCCGCCAATTGCCTGCACGGTAAGAATTTGCGAACTTTGCGGAATTGAAGAATCGTAAAAAAAGACCGCGCCATTTTTTGGAGAAACAATTTCTAACTGTTGGCGACCACTTTCTAAAATTCCACCCGCCATATTTTGATTCGAAGCCCAATGCTGATATTCTTGCGGATAAGAAAATACCACTTTGCCGTTTACAATATTGTGCCAAGTACATTCTTGTCTTGACATTTGCTCGTTAAGAACAAATTCTTTTGCAAGCGACGGGCAAGCTGCCGAAGCCTTCATTCCAGAAAGTGCACAAACTGTTTCTTTGTGATAATGTTCTGGGAGTGGAAATTTTTGCGTAAAGAATTGCGGATTTTCTTTTTGCAAAAAATCCATTGCTTTGCGGACGACCAAGGCGGGAATGCTGCTTCCAGTTTTTCCAATTACGGTTTCGCCAGCAAAGTTTCCCATCCAAACACCAATTGTGTAACGACTTGTAGAGGCAAATGCCGTTATGTTTTGAAACTGATTTGATGTTCCCGTTTTAAAAATGCAGGGGTATTTTGTATCGAAAACAGAAGCGTGTCCAAAGCCCAATTCTCGCGCAGCTTTATCAGACAAAATGTCGCACATAATTCGTGCTGTGTCTGCGGAAAAAACCTTTTCGCCCGTTGCAAAAAAATTCGCGCCCATTTTTAAAAAATTCAAATCCCCAACAAAAATTCCGTCCCGCGTAAAAGTGCTAAACGCCCGCGTCATATCGTAAAGTCTAACTTCCGCACTGCCAAGCGCAAGCGAAAGTCCCGTTTGGTTTCGCTCCTCGGTCAAATACGGAAAGCCCAACTTTGCCAAAAATTCCAAATATTCGTCAACCCCCGTGTTGTACAAAATCTGAACGGCTGGCACATTCAAACTAGAAGCAAGCGCAACGCGCAATCGCACTGGTCCATTGTAACGATTGTTAAAATTGAGCGGAATGTAAACTTGCTTTCCAAAATCCAACGGAATGTCGGGCAAAACATCTGACGGCTCGGCCTTGCCATCTAAAGCGAGCGCGTACAAAAATGGTTTCATTGCAGAACCAGGCTGATTTTTTACAAGAACGCCGTCAATTTGCCCCGCGTGTGAATCGTCAAAAAACGAAGCGTTCCCGACCCACGCCAAAATTTCGCCAGTTGAGTTATCCATAACTAAGGCAGCTCCATTGTGGATTCGGGCGTTTTCGAATGTGGTTAAATTGGCTTGGATTTCCTTTTCTAACAATTCAACTAAATTTAAATCAACCGAAAGTGTCAACTCAAAGGGGAGCGGCTTTTGGTATTCTTTAAAGGAGCGACAAACGTAGCGTACAAAGTGGGAACATTTGTCGGGGTACAAAAATGTTTTCTTTGGCGCGTAAGATGCTGGGCGACGTGGGATTACAGAAAGAGTTTCAATTTGCTCGTCAGAAAGGGAATCTAAAGTTTTTCCAAAAAATGAACGCGCTGCGCTAGAAACTCCTTCAATGTTAAATCCAAAAGGAACAGAATTTAGGTACAACTCAAGGATTTCGTTTTTGGGCAATTTTATTTCTAACCAAAGTGCCAAAAGGCTTTCTTTAATTTTTGTCTTAAGGGAAACCGCATTTTTTTTTCGCGGAACAATAAGGCGCACCAACTGCATTGTAATTGTTGAAGCTCCGCTTACAACTTGCCCTGCTTTTTGATTTTGCCAAAGCGCTCGCAAAACAGAAACAAAGTCTACGCCCCTGTGCCAATAAAAATGCTCATCCTCCTCGCTCACAAAGCGCTTTACTAAGTCCTCTGGAATTTCGCTTAGAGAATAATACTCCCGCCTAAGCCCATCTTCTAACGGAAGAATATGGAGAAGCACACCATTTCTATCGTAAAAGCG
>CALCEK010000209.1 GCA_937900125.1 uncultured Treponema sp.
AAGTTTTGAGAATCATCATGTAATCGGTCTGTTCAGTTTTCATACTGAAACAATATATTATCAGAAATCGGATTTTCGCTCAAGTGGGTTATTTTTTCTTTTTTCCAAACGGGTTTTCATTACATACAAAATTTCTTAAAGCCTTTCTTAATCTGACAACAGTTTTGAAGCATTTGTTATACGATATTTTTACCGAGTCGATGAATCCAATTTTATATATTGCTCGGAATGTCTTTTGCTACATTCTGATTTACAGTTTTTTTCTTATTTTTGGCTTCTCTTATGGCCATGGATTCTCGATAATCCCTCGCCTCTGCTAATTTAGTAAACTCGACATCAATATTATTTTTCTTTGCATATTCTTCTATCTCCTCCAGTGTTACATAGAAAAATTCTTTTCTTGTATTAACAAGATTTACCCGTTTTGCGTCAAAATACTTGTGCAAAGAACTCTCTAATTCTGGGGCATTGTCAGATTTAATCATAGCATGAACATCAAATTCAAACGGAACAGAAGCACTTCCTAACTCATCTATTCGTTCCATTGGTTCCAAACGTCTTGTCATGCCAATTTTGTATACATTCTCGCCAAAAGAACCGATATTTGAAATTACATAGACATGACCAATTTTCGTTTGCTGAGCTTGAGAAATAGCTCGCTGACTATTTTCGATTATCTGGTTCAAATTATCAATTTCTGCTTGATACTTTTCAGCTTCCGACTGTTTTCCTTGCTCATAGGCTTCTTTTAATTTTCTCTGTAATTCAGCTTCTTCTTTTCGCTGTTTTTCGATTTCCCTTTGTTTTTTCTCAATCTCCTTCTGAATTTTTTCCTCTTCACGCATTTGTTCTTTTATAATCCGTTGTTCTTCTTTTTCTTGATGAAGTTTCTCTTGATATTCAAAAGCCAAACGCAATTCTTTGAGTTTTAAGTCCTTGTATTTTTTTGTAATTGATGTTGAATGAGTTTCGCCCATTTTATTGATTGCATCGAAAGACTTCTCTAGGCGTTCTTCCATTTTTGAAATGTTGTTCCACTTTACATCCGCAATCATTGCATCACATTCCCCATTAAAGGCTCGCAGCATAAGTTTTATATAACGCTTTGTCTGTTTATTTCCTTCAGCCTTACTGCCGTTTACAGTCCATTGTTCTGTACAAATAGCTGCGTCTTCGTTTTTGATACAAAGTTTCTGTGATTCTCGGACTTTCTGAATTTCATTTTTATACTTTTCTGAAGTATTGAAATCAAAATGTGGTTTATAAAGCCCATAACTGAAAATTTCTTCTGTATCTTCATATAAAGATATTTCGTGAAGCAGTTTTTCGAAATAGTCATGTTTCTCAGCATAGTTATTGCGCAATTCAAAAATACTCTCATCAAGTTTTTTGATTTCTGTATTCTTTTCCCTGATAATTTTGTCAGTGTCCGAAGTTACTTTGTCCTTATATTCATCAAGGTCAATAATGTCCTTGTATTTTTCATGTATTGATGTGTATTGTTTCTTGAATTTATTTCGACCTTTCATCATTAGAAAAAATCCGATGATAAAACCAAAATAAGACAAAATAATCAGTATCGCAATTATATTACTAGCGTTCAAAATTAGCCCCCTTTTCTATTAAAACTCAAACTCTCTAAATTTTATTATCCGCAAGCGTGACTTGCGGTAAATATTTCTACTCAAAATGGTCAATTCCCCAAAGCGAAGCTGGCCAATTAATATCGACATCTTGTGCAACTGTTTCGATTTCAAGTGTATAAACAAAATAATCATTAACTTGCTTCAATATAGTTGCTTTTGTAACTGCATAATTTGCATCTGTTTCAAAAATTGGATATTCGCTTCCTTTAAAAGATGTATATTCTGTATTTCGTAAAGCTTTTATCACCATATCTTCAAATATTAAGGTTTCAGCCCCACCGATTATGCTTGAAGGTCCATAATCCGCAGCTAAGGGATTAAACAAAGTGTCATTTGCAAAAAGATAAGATAAAGGCATAAGCCCACCTTTTGAAGTTAGATTAACTTCATTGCCATCTATATATTTAGTGGCTTTGCTTTTTTCTTCATTTTTGTCATATAAGGTTTTACGAATTGATGAATTGTCTGGATAGTATAAATATGCAGTTATCAAATCATCGACTGAATATGATACTCCTTTTTTTGCATCTATCTTAAATAATACAGAACCGTTGATATCATCAGTTGGATCTTCTGAATATATATATTTCTGAAACGGATCTGCGGTTGTTTCTCGCCTGTAATATTGAAAAGAAACTTTTACGGTTCGATTTTCATCCCAAAAAGGATATTTCAATACAATTTCATTTATTGAAACATAGAATGATGCAGATTTTGTAGTTCCATTTTCTGTGTATGAAACTGTTATTGAAAGATAGTAATTTTTTTCTGAACTGTCAAATCCTGATATTGAAACCAAATTCGTAACATCTTTTTTTGAACTGCTACTTGAGCCTGAATAATAGGCATAAACACATAATCCTGTTTTATCAAAGTCTTCGCCTATGTAGTATGAAGTTTTTGTTGGTTTCTGCGTTATTGAAATATAAGAAAGAGATTCATCGTTACTATCTGAAAAAATATCGCAAGAACTTAAAAAGAACACTGCAACACAACAAAGAAAACAAAAGAGTTTTTTCATATTTTCACCTCACATTATTATTATAGGATTCAGAATAGAGATTTTGTTGCTTTTTAAGTATTTTTCAAAATTTCTAGTCTGTTTTCCTCAGTTGGATAAAAATTGCAAATCTTTTTATAAAAAAGATAACGCACAGTAATTATATCACAAAATTGATTTTTGTGTGTAATCAAAATGAAAATTTTCTCAATTAAATTAACCTTATGAATACTTATGAATCAGATTTTATCGCCAACTTGATTTATTATAGGGAACAACGAGGGTATACACAGTCGGTTTTGGCGGGCTTGTGTGACAGAAGTAAAGGAAATATCGGTGTAATAGAGGCTGGAAAATCTGCCCCATCATTTGAGATGATTCTAAAAATTGCCGAGGCTTTGGAAATTCACCCTGCCGATTTGTTTTTGAGAAATGCAAGCAAAACAAGAACAGAAGTCCATGACTTTTTTGAAAAGGAAATTGTAGAAAGCGTAAAAGAACTGGTAGAAAAGAAATTCCCTGCCGTGCCTGATTGTAAAGAATAGAGGAAATGAGGAGTGCAAGCGATGAATTGTAGCCGAGTGGGAAGGGTCAAAAAAAGTTGTCCGTGAATCCCCCCTTACAAAAAGACAAAAGTTTGCAAAAGCTAACAACTTGCATTTTGTTTTGATGTTTGCTATTTTTATTTTATGATGATTGATAAACGGCTAATAAATGTTGTGCCGAATGCAAAAAAATATGTTTTTTTGACTGTGTTCGCTAGGTGGATTGCACTTTTGGCAAACACGATTCTTATTTTTTCCGTAAGCGTTTTATTAAAAACTCGTGGCGAGCATCCGCTGATTCCTTTCCTTGTAATAATTTTGTCGCTTTGTTTGAGCGTTTTTACAAACATTTCTTCTTCGTACACAAGTTATTTAGCTTCGTGCAAAGTGAAAAAAACGCTCAGGTCTAAAATCTACGCAAAACTTTTGCGTCTTGGCGCGGAGTATCAAGAAAATTCCACAACGGCAAAAATTGTTCAGCTTGCAACGGAAGGCGTTGAACAGTTGGAAACTTGGTTTTCTGCATTTTTGCCGCAATTTTTTTACAGCATTCTTGCCGCTTTTACAAGTTTTGCGGTTTTGGCGTTTTTAAATTTGCGAATGGCGATAACACTTTTTCTTTGCATTCCGCTGATTCCGATTTCGATGATGATTGTTCAAAATATTGCAAAACGATTGCTCGGAAAATATTGGGAACAATACGCATCTTTGGCGGACAATTTTTTGGAAAATCTACAAGGACTTACAACGTTGCAAATTTATCGCGCGGACGAAGCTAAGGCAAAGCAAATGGCGCAGGAATCGGAGCATTTTAGAAAAGTAACAATGAAAGTTCTTTCTATGCAACTTAATTCAATTATCATAATGGATATTGTGGCTTACGGAGGAGCGGCGGCGGGAATTGTAGTTGCGCTTTCGGCATTTTACAGCGGGAATCTTTCGCTCGAAAATACATTTGTTTGTATTTTGCTTTCGGCAGATTTTTTTATTCCGCTAAGAAGGTTAGGGAGTGCCTTTCACACCGCAATGAACGGAACTACCGCAAGCAAAAATATTTTTGAATTTTTAGACACGCCAGAAAAAGCTCAAGGTACAAAGCTTTTGCCAAAAATTGATTCAAACAAAAATGCGGTGTACGAGCTAAAAAATGTAAGTTACGAATTTGAACGAACAGTTCTAAAAGATTGTTCCATTGAAATTGAAAAAAATAAATGCACGGCGTTCGTTGGAAAAAGTGGTTCGGGAAAAAGTACAGCCGCAAAAATCATTTCGGGAATTTACACCTCGTACAAAGGAAACGTTTTTGTAAACGGCATAGAATTAAACGAAGTTTCCCCAGATTCCTTGTACGCGCACACAACTTACATTAGCCACCGCGATTGGATTTTTGCAGGAACAGTGCGGGATTGTTTGTTAGAAGGAAACCCTAAAGCTTTTGACGAAGAATTGTGGGCGGTTTTAAAAAAAGTGAATCTTGAATCGTTTGTAAAAAATCAGGGTGGGCTCGATTTTAAAATTCAGGAAGGCGGACAAAATCTTTCTGGCGGACAAAAACAAAGGCTTTCAATTGCACGC
Source organism: uncultured Treponema sp. (assembly GCA_937900125.1). Lineage (GTDB taxonomy): Bacteria > Spirochaetota > Spirochaetia > Treponematales > Treponemataceae > Treponema_D. The sequence goes on from CALCEK010000209.1 coordinate 4,767, forward strand.
GCCTTGTTAAAAAACAGCCAGGTTTATATCTTTGACGAATCAACTTCAAACATCGATGTTGAAAGTGAAAAAGCCATCTTTGAACTTTTACAAACATTGAAAAATCAAAAAACAATCGTGCTAATTACTCATCAAATGGAAAATTGCAAAATCGCAGACAAAATATATCTCTTTGAAGACGGCAACGTTTCTCTTGCACAAAAGGAGGCTCTGCTATGAAAACGCTTTTACGGCTTTCAAAATTAATTGCGCCACTTTTTCCGATTATGGCTCTTGCCGTTTTGTTCGGCACATTAGGATTTTTGTGTGCAATAGGAATTCCGCTTGCGGGCGTTTACGCGCTCACACATAAAATTGCACTTTGGACTTTAATTTGTTTGGGCGTAGTGCGTGGCGTTTTGCACTATGCAGAACAATATTGCAATCATTTTCTTGCATTCACTTTGCTTGCGCGAATTAGAAACATTGTGTTTGCAAAATTGCGCTCTCTTGGCGAAGCAAAAATGGACGGCAAGCAAAAGGGCGATTTAATTTCTCTTTTAACGAGCGACATTGAGCTTTTGGAATTGTTTTACGCGCACACAGTTTCGCCAGTTTGCATTGCATTTTTTGTCAGCGTGATTTTGGTGATTTTGTTAGGAACACAACATTGGTCGTTGGGAGTTTTGGCTTTGTTTTTTTACGCTTTAGTTGCTATCGCGATTCCTCTTGCGATTCAAAAACGAGCAGTTCGCGCGGGAAGCAAACACCGAAATCAATTTGCGCAAATGAACGCTTTTTTGCTAGACACTTTGCGCGGTCTACAGCAAACAATTTTGTTTGGAACGGGAAACAAAAAACTTTCAATCCTAGAACAAAAAAGTGACGAGCTTTCGGAAAGTAAAAAATCAATGGCACTCTTTGAAGGTTTTAATGCCGCGCTAATTGATTTTTGCGTTATCGTGGCAAGTTGCGCAATGCTTTTTCTTTCGCTTGCTTTGTACAAAAAAGGCGCAATCGCTTTTGAAAGTGTTGTGTTTTCTGTTGCGGCAATGTTTAGTTCTTTTGGACCAGTGATTGCCGTTGCGCGACTAGGAAGCAGCCTTTCGCAAACAATTGCGGCAGGAAACCGAGTTCTTGCGCTTTTGGATGAAAAACCCGTTGTTAGCGAAAATACAAGCGGCGAACAAATTTCTTCTGATGCGTTTAAAAAAGAAACAATTTGCGAACTTTGTTTTTCTTACCCAAATCAAGAATCAGAAGAAATCATTTTGAGCAACATAAATATGGAATTCCCACAAGGAAAAATTGTTGGCATTCAAGGAAAAAGCGGAAGCGGCAAATCTACCATTTTAAAATTATTGATGCGCTTTTGGGACCCGCAAAGTGGGAACGTTTTTGTAAACGAACAAAATATAAAAAGCGTACAAACAGAAAGTTTGCGCAAAATGCAAAGTTATGTTACGCAAGAAACGGTGCTTTTTCACGACACAATCGAAAACAACATTCGCATTGCAAATTTTAACGCAAGCCTTCAAGAAATTCAGGAAGCCTGCAAAAAGGCAAACATTCACGATTTTATTATGAGCTTGCCAAACGGATACCAAACACAAGTTGCGGAATTGGGCGACAATTTTTCTGGCGGCGAACGGCAGCGTTTAGGGCTTGCCCGCGCGTTTTTGCATAAAAGTGCGTTGTTGCTTTTAGACGAGCCGACAAGCAATTTGGATTCTTACAACGAAAAAATTATTTTGGATTCTGTAAAGCAAAGTGCAAAAGACAAAACTGTCATTTTAGTTTCTCACCGAGAATCCACGCTCAACATTGCAGATTCCGTTTATCATATAGAAGGAGGACGAACTTGAAAATTACAAAACCGCTTTGGATTATTGCGGGATTTATTTGCATGGGATTAGGCGCGTTGGGAGTTCCGCTTCCGATGTTGCCAACAACGCCATTTTTGCTTTTAGCCGCATTTTGTTTTGCAAAAGGTTCTGCAAAACTTGACGCATGGTTTAGGGGAACAAAACTTTACAAAAATCATTTGGAATCATTTGTAACAAATCGCGCGATGACTTTAAAAACAAAATTGTGCATTTTGATTCCCGTTTCAATAATGTTAGTGGGAGCTTTTATTGGAATGAGTCAAAAAGATTCTGTTGGAACAAGAATTGGGCGAGTTACTATAATTCTTTTGATTATAATAAAATATTGGTATTTCTTTGCGCGAATAAAAACTATAAAACCGCAAGAAAAAGATTCTCAAGTTGAATCTAAAAACGATTCCGAAGTGCATTTAGAAAATCAAGAGATTCAAAATGCCTAAAGAACAAATTTTAGAAAAACGCGAAAAAGAATTTGCGGTAGTATCTTTGATGATTGAACTTTACTGTAAAGGGAATCACAAAGAAAAAAATGTTAAGTTTACAAGCATTTGTCCTGAATGTGCAGAATTGAATGAATATGTTTACAAAAGAATTCAAAATTGTCCATTTATGGAAACAAAAACATTTTGTAATTTATGCAAAGTGCATTGTTACAAAACTGAACAGCGCGAAAAAATCAAAATGGTAATGCGGTATTCAGGGCCGAGAATGTTATTTCATCACCCAGTGCTTGCCATAAAACATTTGGTGTTAACGATAAAAGAAAAAAATCGTCAGAAAAAAAATTCGGAGGAAAAATGAAATCGACAATGAAAAAAAATTTTATCCTTAGCATTTTTGCTATTTCAATCGCAATCGGCGCACAACTTTTTGCAGAAACTGTGGATTCTCATTTTACAAAAAATTGTATTTGCAAAGTGATGACTTCGAGCGCAAAAACAAACGTTACTTTTTCTCTTGTGGAAAATGAATCTGAACTTAACGTTTTGGTAAGTCCGTTTTCTTACAACGACAAATCTATTGGCGAGTTTTCATTTGTTGCGCAAAAAAAATCGGACGGTTTTTTCTACGCACAAAAGCAGAGTGCAAAAACCACAAATGCTTCTGGCGAAGAAATAATTGTTACAATTTCGTCCGCAAAAATCGACGTGCAAAATCAAAAGGTAGAGTTAAAATTCAAACCAGGAAAAATGCCGTTTAACATCAGTTTGCAAACGATAAACTAGCATTTGCTCTATTTACAATAACATTAGGAATGCCTGCCAATTTTGCAACGTGAATTCC
>CALCEK010000210.1 GCA_937900125.1 uncultured Treponema sp.
TGTTAAAGAACAGAATAAGAATCGTAATAATAGTATAATTATAACTAAAGATAATGAAACAAAAACATTGGCTCAATGGTGTGAAGACTTAAATCTTCCATATAGCGTGATTTATGCTAGAATTACGACTTTAAAATGGGATCTGGTAAAAGCATTAACAACTAATGTAGATAAATATAAAGAATAAAGAAAATAAACATAATAATCTTGCTATTTTATTAATAGCAAGATTATTTTTATTAGAGGTTATAATTATGATAGAACAAATTTTTAAAATATCTGCAGAAGAGTTAATTGATTATATATATGAATATTTGGTTAACACTCCTGATACAATTACGCAAATAAAACAATTTTATTTAGCGAATGTAGACACTTTATCTAAACAAGTACCAGCTCGTATTATTGCATCATATTTTCAACAACATAAAACTGAATTAGACGCACTTTTAAAACAGATTAATCCTAATTATGATATGAAAACATATCAATTGGTGATAGCATCATTAGCTATGTCGCCAAATCCTGCTAATACATTTTTTAAGAAATATTTAAATGCGGTTGAACAAACAGACCCTATAAAATACACTGGGAATATCACGGCGGTAAAAGGGTTGATGATAGAAAGTGCAGGACCGCGCAGTGTTATTGGCGAAATTTGCCGAATTGAAATGCCAGACGGGAAAAAAGAATTGCTTGCCGAAGTTGTAGGGCTAGAAGGCGGAACTGTTCGCATGATGGCTTACGGTGGAACGGAGGGAATCGAAATCGGTTCTCGCGTAACAGCAAGTGGTCACGTTTTACAAGTTCCCGTTGGCGAAAAATTGTTAGGGCGCGTTATTGACGCTACAGGAAATCCTTGCGATGGAAAAGGTGACATTGCCACTGGCATTTTTTATCCTGCAATAACAAATCCGCCGAATCCAATGGAAAGAAAACCCATAAATCGCAGAATGGAAACAGGCGTTAGAGCCATTGATTCTCTTTTAACTGTGGGAAAAGGTCAGCGTTTGGGCATTTTTGCGGGGAGTGGAGTTGGAAAAAGCACATTACTTTCTATAATTGCGCGGAACACAACGGCCGACATAAATGTTATAGGGCTAATCGGGGAGCGTGGCAGGGAAGTAATGGATTTTATAAATCGCGATTTGGGAAAGGAAGGACTTGCTCGGTCGGTTTTAGTTGTTGCAACAAGTGACCAGCCTTCAATAGCACGTTTGCGAGCTGCCTATGTTACTACTGCGATTGCTGAATATTTCCGTGACCAAGGAAAAGATGTTATGCTTATGTTTGACAGTGTAACTCGATTTGCGCATGCCCAGCGTGAAATCGCACTTGCAACTGGTGAACCTCCTGCGCAACGTGGATACCCGCCTAGTGTATTTGATATGATTCCCAAACTTTTAGAGCGCACTGGAACGAATTCAAAAGGAAGCATTACTGCGTTTTACACCGTTTTGGTTGATGGTGATGATATGGACGAGCCGATTACCGATAAAGTTCGCGGAACGCTAGACGGACATATAGTGTTAAATCGTGCTTTGGCGCAAAGGCAACATTTTCCTGCAATTGATGTACAAGCGAGCATAAGTCGTCTTTCAAAGCGGGTGTCTGGGGCGCAAACACAAAAAGCGGTTCAAAAAGTTAGAAAATGGATGGCAGATTATTCTCAGCAGGAAGATTTGATTCTTGCGGGTGTTTATCAAAAAGGTCAATCCGCAGAAATTGATGATGCAATAGACAATCATTCTGCAGTGGAGGATTTTCTTTGTCAGGAAGAAATGGCAAAATGTCCTATTGAAGATACCTTAAATCGACTTTCAGTTCTTACGGGAATTGAAATTCCTCCAGAGGAGTATAGTGAAAAACCTGTAAAAGAAGTTGACCGCTTTAAGCATACAATCGATATAACCGCAACTTGATAGGAGTTTTATTTGAAAAAGTTTATTTTTTCTATGCAAAAAATTCTTGACTTGCGTGAATTTGAACAACAACAAGCGGAAGTTGAACTTGGAAAGGTAAATGCTCAAATTTCTGTTTTTCAAAATCAGCTAAAGGAAATTGCACAGAAGCGTTTTAGAGCAAAGTCAGAAAGTATTGGCGCACACGAAATTTCTTTTTTTTCTGCGAGCCAAAATTATTATCGCTTATTGGACAAAAAAACGGAATACTGTCTAAATGAAATTGCGCAATTAGAACTTGTTGCAGAAAAACGGCGCGAAGTTGTTCGGGAAACAATGCGAAAAGTCAAAGTGCTTGAAAAACTCAAAGAAAAAAAATACCAAGAATGGCGAAATGTAATGCTTGCAACAGAAGAAATTGCCCGCGATGATGTTGTTACTTCTTTGCAAGCATATCGTTAGCCTAGTAATGGAACGCAGAACCGCCAATAAATTCCCTAATAATAGATTGTCCAGGAACCGCCGTTGCGGGTATAGTGGAAAATGAATTTAGGAACATTAAAAGCCGCGTTGCTTCTGCGTATTCCTTTTGCAATGGAGTTACGCACCTCAAAAGCGGGTCGGCATACACCTTTAGCACAGGAATTTCATAATCAAGTGCGGTGTTTAGCATTGCATCGGCGTTGTTTTGGAAAGGAAAAATGTGTAAACGCTCGCCCTTTTGAACATTGTCCCACATTGCAATTGTATCTGCGGCACTTTTCCCTCTAAACTGCGCATCTCGCACAATTCGGCGAATTAATCTGTTGTCACTTGTAGGAATTCGATTGTGGTCGTCAAGATTTAGCTGGGTAAGTGCTGAAAGATAAATCTTAAATTTTGTTTCTGGGGGAACGAGCGGAGTTAATTTGTCATTTAAACCGTGAATTCCTTCCATTATAAGAATATCGTTGGGTTCAAGATTCATTGTTTCGCCTTTGTAATAGCGTTTTCCCTCGTGAAAATCATAACTCGGAAGCTCTATTGTTTTTCCCGCAAACAAATCAAGCAAATTTTTATTTATCAACTCTATGTCCAACGCTTCAAGACATTCATAATCATAATTTCCATTTTCATCGCGCGGAGTGTTTGCTCTGCCGACATAATAGCAATCAAGGCTGATAACACGTGGCTTATATCCAAGTGCACGTAATTGCAAAGCTAACTTTTTGCTAGTCGTCGTTTTTCCAGAGGAGGAAGGCCCTGCAATTAAAACAACGCGCACTTGAGAGCGACTGTGGATTTGGTCTGCAATATCCGCTATACATTTTAATTGTAGTGTTTCGGTAATATCTATAAATTCATTGACTGTGCGGTCGTGGATAAGTTGATTTAAGCTTGCCGCAGATGTTACGTTTAGGCGTTTTCCCCAATCTTTGTATTTTTTGTAAATTTCAAAGAGTTTTGGCTGGTCTTCAAATTGAGGAAGCACTGTGTGGTCGCTATGAGCTGGAAATCTGAGCAAAAATCCTTCGCGAAAAGGAATTATATCAAAAGTTGACAAAATTGCTGTGCTTGAAACGAGCGGACCAAAATAAAGGTCAGAAAAATCGCCAAGTGTATTTACCAAAATGCGCGATGGGCTACGATAATTTAATTGTTTGCGTGTTTCAACTAGATTGAGTTTTTCAAATAATTCGCAAGCTTCTTTGTAGGACACCGTGTTTGTTTCAATTTTTAAATCAGAATCAACTATAGAACGAATTTCATTTTTTAGCTGAATCAATTCTTCTGTTGAAAGTATTTTCCCCGTGTCAAGTGTATAGTAATATCCGTATCCCAAACTGTGTCCTACAAGGAGTCGGGCATTTGGAAAAATTTTGTGTGTTGCTGCTGCCAAAACAAAGCATAGTGACCTTCTGTAAATTGCGGAACCTTCTTTTGTATTTAAATAAACTGGTTCTAAAGAGGCAGAAACATTTATTGAACAATCGAGTGCGCAAATTTCATTATTCACTTTTACCGCAACAATTCCACCATTTCCTGTAGGAAAATGATTTAAAAAGTTTAAGGAACATATTTCATCTTGAGATTCTATTTGAGTTGAATCTGGAAAATTAATCGTAATCTTTTTCATATTTTTATTATAGTACGGAATTTCTATTTTTCAAACAAAAAAGATTCTCGCGCGAATTGGATTTTAATTTGCAATCGCGCCAATGCCATTTAGTACCCCCAGACTTGCAAGGAGCATAATTATACCTGCCAAAAGTACCCCGCAAGTTACGGCTAAAACGGTTTCTTTAAAATTCATATCCAAAAGACTTGCGCCTAAAGTTCCAGTCCAAGCCCCCGTTCCAGGAAGCGGAATGCCTACAAAAAGAAAAAGTGCTATAAAAAGTCCGTGTCCTGCTTTTTGTTGCAACTTTTCGCCAGCATTTTTGCCTTTTGTAAGAAAAAACAGACAAATTTTCCCGATAAAACGTTTGTCTTTTCCCCATTCAAGAAATTTTCGCGCAAATAAATAAATTATTGGAACAGGAATCATATTTCCCAAAATGCAAATTGCATAGGTAAAAATGCTCATTTTTAAATTATCAGTAGGAAGTAAGCCCCATGCAGCCGCAATCGGAATCGCCCCGCGCAATTCAATTAAGGGAATCATAGAAATGAAAAAAATATAAAAAAAACGCTTTATCATATTTGACTTAGTTTAGAATTATTTTTGCAAATAGTCAAACAAACTTTCATCAAAATCAGAAGCATTTCCATGCCAAACATTTTTTCCTTTAGAAACAAAAATAATTTTGAGATCGGAAGAGCACACG
>CALCEK010000211.1 GCA_937900125.1 uncultured Treponema sp.
GCGCGTACTCGTGTGAATAAAAATCACGTCGGGCTTGAAGTCCGCGAGTTCCACGTTCTCGAACATCACATCGTTCCAATACTGAGCGTACTCGCTTTCGTAAAATTCCGCTTGAATACCGTAATTCAAAAGGAACAGCTCCAGCATCTCCACGATGTCGTGCGTCGTCGAACCGCCAAGAACCGCAATTTTCTTTTTCAGGAGTTTTGCACCAGATGTTTCAATCTCCGAAAGCAATTCCCGCTTTATTGCGCGCCGTTTTTTCAAAAGATATGCGCTGTCAAATGGATATGTCAAATCTAACAATTTCTTAACCTTTAACTGTAAAAATAACTATCAAGATAAATATAATAGTAAAATATAACAGTTAATTCAATAGGAAAATTGTAAATTTAACTAATATAAAAACATGGGATTCAAGGAGAACCTTAAAGATGAATTGTCTTTTAAAGGAATAATGGTAAAAGAACTTGCCGACAAGACCAACATCAATAAAAGCACTTTGGATAATTATTTGCGGGACAAACATTCTTCCCCAACCGTAGAAAATGCGGTTAAAATTGCGCAAGCACTCGGCGTTTCGGTTGAATTTCTTGTTACGGGAGAAGAAAAAAACGCGCTTTCAAAAGAAAATGCACTTGTAATTCACAGAATAAACACATATTTGCAAAAACTCAATCGCTATGACTTGGAATCAATTTCGATTTTAGCAAAACGCCTGGCGGAAAGATAAACGCGACATTCCACCCCCCTTTGCCGATTTGTGCGCGTGTACGAATAACATTCCGCCTGTTTTTCCGACACCCGCGACTTTTACACGGTATATTGACGCAAAAAAATGTGATTGTTATACTTTTAGGGTAATTTTGGAGGAAGTATGATTGTCATTTTAAAAAAAGAGGCTTCTAAACAGGCGGTAGACGCATTTGTTTCTGATGTAAAGAAAAAGGGACTCGGAGTTCACATTTCAACTGGTGTTGACAAAACCGTGCTTGGACTTTTGGGGGATACTTCGCGCCTTGACCCCGAGGATTTTCTTGCAAATGATATTGTAGAAAGTGCAGAGCGCGTTTCTGCCCCATACAAAATGGCAAGTCGTTCTTTTCATCCGCAAAACACCGTGGTTGTTGTGGGAGCAAATCAATCGGGCGTAACTCCCTGCGAAATTGGAACAGGAAAATCTTGTCCGCTAATTGCAGGTCCTTGTTCCGTAGAAAACGAACAGCAAATTATGGACGCTGCCCGTGCGGTAAAATCGGCAGGCGCAAAAATTTTACGCGGTGGAGCATATAAACCCCGCACTTCTCCGTATAGTTTTCAGGGACTTGGTGTAGAAGGCTTAAAACTTCTCTCACTCGCAAAAAAAGAAACTGGACTCCCCGTTTGTACCGAATTGATGGCGATTTCTGAATTAAAATATTTTGACGATGTTGATTTGATTCAAATTGGAGCTAGAAATTTTCAGAATTTCGATTTATTAAAGGAACTCGGAAAATGCGGAAAACCCGTGCTTTTAAAACGCGGACTTTCTGGCACAATTTCCGAACTTTTGATGAGTGCCGAATACATTATGGCAAACGGAAACGAAAATGTCATTTTGTGCGAAAGAGGAATCCGCACTTATGATAATTACACAAGAAATTGCCTTGACATAAGCGCAGTTCCCTATTTGCACAAAGTAAGTCATCTTCCTGTGGTGATTGACCCAAGCCATGCCTGCGGAATTAGATGGATGGTAGGAGAGCTTGCAAAAGCCGCAGTTGCAATTGGGGCGGACGGACTTGAAATTGAAGTTCACTGCAATCCAGAAAAAGCCCTAAGCGACGCTTCTCAACAACTTACACCTGCGCAATTTTCTGAATTGACCGAAAAATTACAAAAAATTGCTTCTGTGGACGGAAAAACTTTATGAAACGCTTTTGCGATTTAAATTACGCGATTGTAGGTCTTGGACTTATGGGCGGTTCTTTTGGAAAAGCCCTGCGCCTAAAAGTGTTAGACAAAGAAGGCTCTACGGGAAAAATCTTCGGGTCTGACAAAAATGCTTCTGCCTTACAAGCCGCTTGTGACGAGCATATAATCGACCGCGAGTTTCCCATTTCTGAGGTTGACAAAATGTTGCTAGATTCCGATGTGGTTTTTATCTGCTTATATCCAGCGGCAACGGTTGACTTTTTAATTTCTCACCGTGATTTTTTTAAGGCTAATTCAATAGTCACGGATATTAGCGGGGTAAAAGCCGAACTCTTTGCACATTTACAAGAAATTGTCCGCGATGACGTGTCTTTTATTCCAGGACACCCAATGGCTGGCGGAGAAAAGGAAGGCTTTTTTTATTCTTCCGCAAAAATTTTTGAGGGAAGAAATTATATCCTTATGCCACTAGAAAATACCGATTCTCAAAAGCTAGAAACTTTTAAGCGGCTCATAGAAACTTTGGGATTTAAGCGGATTGTGCAAACAGAAGCGAGCGTTCACGACCATAAAATTGCATTTACTTCGCAGTTGTGCCACGTTATAGCTTCTGCGCTTGTGGATTCAGCGGAAGATGCGGAAGTTACCGCGTTTGGCGGCGGGAGTTTTGAAGATTTAACTCGAATTGCGCTGATAAATGCACCGCTTTGGACGGAGCTTTTTTTGGCAAACAAAAAAGAGCTTTTGTTACACATCGGGCGTTTTGAATCTTCTTTAGAAAAGTTCCGCACTTTGTTAGAAAACTCCGATGGAAGTGCATTACAAGAAACCCTCGAATCCGTTCGGCAAAAAAGAGCCGATATGTCCCGCTTGGATATTTCTTCTTAATGGAATCTTGACAAGGTGATTTTTCGGGCTTAAAATTTGTTTGTTGGTCATTAAAAATCGCTTTTTGCGCTTTTGACAAAATGGGAATTAAATTTCCCTAAATTATGTAGGGCATCTCTAAAAATTGCAATTTCTAGAGATGCCCTGT
>CALCEK010000212.1 GCA_937900125.1 uncultured Treponema sp.
CTCTTTCCCTACACGACGCTCTTCCGATCTCTACGACATCGCCAGGATTTATTTGACATTTTTGTACAGCGTCCATTGCGTCTTTTTCATCGTCAAAAACCCGAGCTGGACCTGTGTGCTTCATAAGTTCAGGAGCGCACGCACTGCGTTTTACAACAGTTCCATTTGGTGCAAGGTTTCCAAACAAAATGGCAATTCCACCGTTTTCGCTAAATGGATTTTCAATCGGGCGCAAAATCTCAGGGTTGCGATTTTTAACATTCGCAATATTTTCCGCAATTGTTTTTCCTGTTGCAGTGATTAAATCAGTTTTTATCAGATTCTTTTTTGCCAGTTCCGCCAAAACCGCTTGAACTCCGCCCGCGTCATTCAATTCAGAAATAAACGTATGCCCCGCTGGAGCTAAGTGGCACAAATTCGGTGTTCGCTCTGAGATTTCATTTACTTCGTGCAAATCAAGCGAAAGTCCTGCTTCGTGCATAATGGCGGGAACGTGGAGCATTGTGTTGCTTGAACAACCAAGTGCCATATCCGCCGCAAGTGCGTTTTTAAAACTGTCGCTTGTCATCATTGCGCGAGCGGTAATTCCCTTGTTGTACAAATTCATAACCGCCATTCCCGCGTGTTTTGCAAGAGAAATTCGCGCACCTGTAACCGCAGGAATTGTGCCGTTTCCTGGAAGCCCCAAGCCCAAAACTTCGGTTAAACAATTCATGCTGTTTGCCGTAAACATTCCAGAACAAGATCCGCAACCAGGGCAAGCACAGCGTTCCATTTCGTGCAGTTGATTTTCGGTGATTTTTCCTGCTGCCACCGCCCCGACTGCTTCAAACATATCGGTGAGGGACAAATTTTTGTCGCTGTATGGATTTCCCTCTTCTTTTGAAGGAAGATGACCTGGCATCATTGCACCACCAGAAACAAAAACTGTCGGAAGGTCAAGCCGCGCTGCTGCCATAAGCATTCCTGGAACGATTTTGTCGCAATTCGGAATCATAACAAGGGCATCAAATTGATGTGCCTTTGCCACACACTCAATGCTATCGGCGATAAGTTCGCGTGTTACGAGCGAATGTTTCATTCCTTCGTGCCCCATGGCAATTCCATCACAAACACCGATTGCAGGAAATTCGATTGGAGTTCCGCCCGCAATGCGCACACCCGCTTTTACCGCATCAGAAATTTTGTCAAGGTCAAAGTGTCCAGGGATAATTTCATTTTTTGCGCAACAAACGCCAACAAGCGGTCGGTCTAATTCTTCATCAGTGTAACCCATTGCGTAAAAAAGACTACGGTGCGGGGCGCGAGAAAGCCCCTTTGTAGCGTTATCAGATTTTTTTGTCACAGCCATATAATTCTCCATTCCATAAAAAGTGCAATTTTTAGAGTTTATTTAAGTATTCAACAACAAGGCTTCCCATCTTTTTGGTGCCAACCAATTTTCCGTCTTTTTTGACTTGTTCAATGGAAGAACCTGCAATGTCGCCCGTGCGCCAGCCATCGCTTAAAACTTTGTCAACCGCCTGTTCAATTGCGCGAGCTTCTGTTTCTAGGTTAAAGCTGTAGCGCAAAAGCATTGCCGCAGACAAAATTGTTGCAAGCGGATTCGCCAAATCTTTTCCAGCAATATCGGGAGCTGTTCCGTGAATCGGTTCATACAAACCAGGCCCAGATTCGCCAAGAGAAGCAGATGCCAACATTCCAATTGAACCTGTAATTTGACTTGCCTCGTCCGTTAAAATGTCGCCAAACATATTGCTTGTTGCAATAACATCAAATTGTCGGGGATTTCTGACTAATTGCATTGCGGCGTTATCAATGTAAAGAAAATCTAGTTGAACATCGGGATAATTTTTGTGAACTTCTTCGGCAACTTTGCGCCACAATCGGCTTGAATTTAAAATATTTGCCTTGTCAATTACAGCGAGTTTTTTCTGGCGTTTTTGGGCAAATTCGAATCCCATTTTGACGATTCGTTCAATTTCTTCCCATGAATATTTTTCTGTATCCCAAGCGGAGCGTCCGTCGGCACTTGTTCCGCGCTCACCAAAATAGATTCCGCCAGTCAATTCGCGGATAACAAGAATGTCTAAACCTTCGCCAACAATTTCATCCTTTAAAGGACAAGCGTCTTTTAGTTGTTTCCACATAACAGCGGGGCGCAAATTTGCATAAACTTTCATTCCACCGCGCAAACCAAGCAAGGCTTTTTCTGGGCGGATTTCTGGAGCGACGTTATCCCATTTTGGACCGCCAACTGCACCGAGCAAAACCGCATCGCTTTTTAAGCATATTTCAAGTTGGTCTTGAGGAAGCGGATTTCCCCATTTGTCAATGGCAGCTCCTCCCGCAATAACTTCTGTATAATTAAATGAGTGTCCGTATTTTTTGGCAACAGCATTTAAAACATTAACACCTTCTGCAACAACATCAGGTCCAATTCCGTCTCCTGGAATGAGAGCGATATTTTTTTCCATAACAAAAACTCCTTAGTGTTTTATAAAAGTCCGTTCTAAAAGGCGCATTTTTTGAAGATTCCTTTAGTGAACTTTAAAAACAAATTTCTTGGATAATACCACATTTTGATAAAATTGTACACTAGGCGCAAAAAGCTTCTTTTACAAGCGCGTTTCTACCGCAAATGCGCAAACTTTTTTGCTGACAAAATAAATTTTTCCCGCTATACTTTTTGTAAGGGAGACAGAAATGCGTTTTATTCACACGGCAGATTTGCATTTGGGAAATCAAATGCACAACATTGACAGAACCGCCGAAACCTCCGCGTTTTTTGATTGGCTAAAGTTGCAAATTGTCCGCGAAGAAGCGCAGGCATTAATTATTAGCGGCGACATTTTTGATAGCGCAAATCCGAGCATTGAGGCGCGAACTCAGTTTTACACTTTTTTGGCATCGCTTATGGAAACAAAATGCAAAAACGTTATCCTTGTGGGCGGGAATCACGATTCGGGGGCGATGCTTGACTCTACAAAAAAAATATTTGAACTTTTAAACATTCACGTAATCGGCTCAATTGCAAATCTTTCTCCGAGCGATATGGTGTTTGAACTTTTTGACGAAAAAAATAATTGCATAGGAATTTGTCTTGCCGTTCCATTTGTGCGGGACATCGAATTGAGGAATTTTCTTCAGGCAAAAGGAATCAAATCCTCCGATTCAGATTTACTTTCTGCGGGCTACACTAAATTGTATTCCGAAGTTTTTGCGGCTGCCGAAAAAATCCGTGCGCAAAGAAATTTGCCGCTCATTGCCACAGGACATTTGTACGCAAATGATTTGGAAGGTCGACTAAAAAATGCAAACGCTTCGGTAAAAACTGATGACGGAGTGCGCGTTTTAGACGTTTTAGGAACGCTCGGAAATGTTCCGCAAACAGTTTTTCCGCCAGTACATTACGTGGCTTTAGGGCATATTCATTACAGCACAACTGTTGCAAAAAATGAGCGGATTCGTTATTCAGGTTCACCATTTGTTTTGGGATTTGATGAAGCATCTTTGGCGCACCACATTTTGCTTGTTGATTTAAAAGAGGAAAATTCATTTTCTCCAATCGTAAAAAAAATTCAAACAGAAGCCCATTTTGTTTACAAACGAATTTCTGGTTCTCTCCCCGAAATAAAATCGGAATTACAAAAATTATCCCTTTTAAAAGGTCAAGAGGGTGTTAAGCCGATTTTTATTGAAATCTCTTACAAAAAAGATTTTTCGCAAAGCATAAAGCAAACCGCGCAAGATTTTCTTGAAGAAGAAATAAAAAATTTGCCGAGCGAATGTTCCGTTGTAAGTTGGCGCGTTCAAGAATCGGAATCGTACAATTATTCAGAAATGCAAAATTTTGATGCGCAAGAAATAGAAAATCTTGATGAAGAAACAATTTTTACCAAATTCATTTTAAGCCGAATCAAGTGTGCACCAGAATCAGAAGAAGCAAAAGAAATCTTAAAAGTGTGCCTTCCATTATTTTTAGAAGTTGCGGGAGATGTTTTATGAGAATCTTAAAACTGGAATTTGAAAATTTAAACTCGCTAAAAGGAAAATGGAAAATCGATTTTACACATCCCTATTACGCCGAAAATCACGACATCTTTGTAATTTCTGGAGAAACAGGCGCGGGAAAAACAACTTTGCTTGATGCAATTACACTCGCATTGTACGGACGAACTCCGCGGCAAGAAGCCGTAAACACGGGCAAAGGCGGAAACGAAATTATGACTCGCGGAACATATTTTTGCCGTTCGCGGGTAACTTACAAATGCAAAAATGGAATTTATTCTTCCGAGTTTTTTCAAAATCGCGCAAAGGCAAGTGGCAAATTGCAAAATGCAAATTTTATCATTTACGACAAAAACGGTACGGAAATAAAAAAAGGCTCGGCTTCAAATCTTGCAAAAGAAACTCAGCAAATTATTCAACTTGATTACGAACAATTTTGCCGCTCCATTATGTTGGCGCAGGGCGAGTTTAGCACTTTTTTAAAAAGCTCTTCGCAGGCGCGTGCAGAAATTTTGGAAAAGCTTACAGGCACGGAACGCTACCGCAAAGTTGGCGCAAAAATTGCAGAAAAGTTTAGCGATGCAAAACGAGATTACAAAGAAAAGAAAGAACAAAAAGAAGCAATCGAAAAATCTCTTATGAGCGAAGAAGATTTTTTGGCGGAGCAAGAAAAGCTAAACAAAAACCAAGCTGAACTTTTAGAAACGGAAAAAAAACTTGAAGCTCTTCAGACCGAATTGAATTTTTTGAGCGAACTTTCTCGCCTAAACTCTGAACTTTCTGAAGCGCAAAATAAGAAAAACAAAATAGAATTTGAGCTAAAAAATTTTTCTCAAAGTGAACAAAAACTTGTAATTGCCCAAGCTGCAAGAAAATGCGAGGGGGCTTTTGCTTCGGTAAAAAATTGTCGGGCGGAACAAAATGCCGATTTGGAAAATCTAAAAAATCTTGATTCTAAAATTTCTGATGCCAAAATTGATTTTGAAAAAGCGGCGGCGGAATCTAAAAGTGCACAAGAAGCTTTTTTAAAAAGAGAAAAGTTTCAAAGTGAACAACAGTCGGTTTGGAAAAAAGTTCGTGAGCTAGACACTAAAATTTTTTCTGCAAAGAAAAACGCTTTAGAAACGCAACGAAACAAAGAAAAACTTGAACAAACATTTTTTGAAAATAAAGAAAAAATTTCTGCCTTGGATTCTGAACTTTCCGTTCTTGAAAAAAATTGCACCGAATTACAAAATTATCTTTCTGCTCATCAAAATGACGAAAATCTTTTGCAAATTATTACTCGAAGCGAAACTTTAAAAAGCTCCGCAGACAAAAGCAAAATTGAATCAGAAAAATTTGATTCAGAAAAAAATTCCATTCAAAAAGAAATTTTCAATTTGGAATCAAACATAAAACTAAAACAAGAAGAATTAAAAAATATAGAAAAAGAAATTAACGAATTTATTTCTTCGGATGCGGTTTTTATTTCGGAGCTTTTGCAAAATCAACTTAAAAAAGGAAAGCCATGCCCAGTTTGCGGCAATCTTTATTGCGGAGAAGAAGTTCAGCAAAATGTTAGCGATTTACAAAAAGCGCAAAATGTTTTTTCTACAAGTAAAAATTTTTCCGAGTTAAGAAAAACGGCAAAAGAAGCACTTCAAAATTTGCAGACAAAATTTGAAAGAGCAAAAAGCGATTTTAAAAATGCAGATGAAAATTTTTCTGTTGCGCAAAAAAATTATCAAGAAGTTGTCAAGCAAATTGAAAATGAATTTTTACCTTGGCAAGAAGAATTTGAAAATCTTGAAATTGAAAAAAAAATCTTAAAGGCAAAAAATCTTTTTGATTCTTGGACAGAAAAAAAATCAGCGTTAGAAAAAAACTCAAAGACAAAATCAGAAAAAGAAGCCGAACAAAAAACGCTTTTGGAAAACTTGCGCGGAATTGAAAAAATGTTTGAAGAAGCAAAAACCGCCGATTCAGAAGCGCAAAACGCCTTACAAATGCTTGTACAAGAAAGAAATAAATTGTTTGGCGAAAAATCGGTTGACGCAGTAGAAGCCGAAGTTGCAAAAGAAATAGAAGTCCTAAAAGCGGAAGCCACAAATTCTGAAAAAAGAAAATTGGATTTTGAAAAAAAGCAATCGGAGCTTAACGCAAAAAAAGAACAAGTTCACCAATCTTTTACGCAAAGAATTTCTGTTTTAGAAGAATCAGAATCCAATTTCAAAAAAATGCTAAATCAAAATGGCTTTGATTCAGAGGATTCTTTTTTTAATGCCCGAATGTCCGAAAAAGAATTTTCAGAGCTTTCAGAAAAAAGTGAAAATCTAAAAACGCAAAAAACGCAAGCCGCCGCCGCTTTAGAAAACGCACAAAAATCTTACGAAAACTACAAACAAAATGCACCCGCAATTCGAGAAACGCCCGAAGTGCAAAATGAAATTTCGGCGGTTAAGAGCAAAAAAGAAATTCTACAAAAAAATGCGGTTGACATAAAAACAAAATTAAATTTAAACGAACAAAATAAAAAATCCGCGCAAAAAATTATTTCTGAGTTTGAAGAAGTGCAAAAAAATTTCGCGCTTTGGGAGCAGGTTTCAAAAATTTCTGGAAAAGCGGACGGTTCGGAAATTTCCGTTTTTGTGCAGAGCTTGGCGTTTAACAAACTTTTGGAGCGGGCCAACAAAAAATTGTACGGAATGACGGAGCGGTTTAAAATTATACAAAAGGAAGCGGGAACTTTGGACTTTGCAATTTCCGACACGTATTTTTCTGAGCCGCGGGCAATTTCTAATTTGAGTGGAGGCGAGCAGTTTTTGGTGAGTCTTTCGCTTGCGCTTGGAATTTCTGAATTTGCAAGTCAAAATGTAAAAGTTGATTCGCTTTTTTTGGACGAGGGATTTGGAACTTTGAGCGGAAAACTTTTGACGGAAGCCGTAAACACATTAAAGGCTTTGCAAAAAAACAACAAAATGCTCGGAATTATTACACACGTTCACGATGTTATAGCAGAAATCCCACAGCAAATTACGGTAAAAAAATGTTCTGATGGAACAAGTATTTTGTTAGGCTCAGGAATTACGCACGATTAGCGGAGTCAAATTGTGAACAAAAAATGCGGCCTTGTCGTTTGGCGTTAATTTTCTAAAAGTTGGCGGCGACGTTCGTACAAAAAAATTCCTGCGGCAACAGAAACATTTAAGCTGTCGATTTTTCCAGAAGTTGGAATTGAAAGTACAGAATCGCAATTTTGTAAAAGCAAGCGAGAAATTCCGTTGCCTTCGCTTCCCATAACGATGCAAGTTTTTTCGGTAAAACTTGTTGTTCCCAGTTTAGTCCCTTTTGCGTCTGCGGCAAAAATCCAAAATCCGTTTTGTCGTAAAAGCTCAACCGCACGAACTAAATTCGGCACGACTGCCAAAGACACCCAACTTGCGGCTCCAGCACTTGCTCGCGCGATAATTTGATTTTGGTTTATGCCGCTCACAGAATTTCTTTCTGGCACAATTAAAAGGTCTCCGCCTAATTGGTCGCAACTGCGCAAAATTGCCCCGATGTTATGTGGGTCAGTTATGCCATCTAGCAAAACAACGGTTGCGCATTTAGGACAAGAGTTTAACCATTCTTGGAGCGACACAATGTTTGACGCGCTTGATTTTTCATTTTGAACCGTAAGAATTATTCCGCGGTGTTCTTGTGCGCTTTGCGGAAGATTTTTCACAAGGGAATCAAGAACAGAATCCGTAACGGTTTCCACTGGGATTTTTGCACTTTGCGCAAGGGATAAAATTTTTGCAACGCGCGGTCCTTTTTTTGAATAAAAAATTTTAGGACGCTCCCCATTAAAATTTTGGCTAAAGCGTTTTACCCTTTCTTCTATAGCATGAAAACCCGTGTATACGGTCTGCTCTGTAATTTCTTCAGACATTTTTACCGTGGCACTGTTTGTATTTTTTTCCAGAACCGCATGGGCATGGTTCGTTGCGACCGATTTTTCTGCCTTCGCGAACTACGGTTGTGGGGCGCAACATTCCTTCGCTGTAAAGCCATTCGCCGTTTACTTTTTTAAATCCGCCGATTTCGTGGTGAATGTCGCGAATTCCTTTTTGCGTATAAGTGGCTTCAAATTCAACAATTCCTTCTTCGTCTTGTTCGCCACCTTTTTCGGTGCGGAGAATTTTTAAGCCGTGCCAAGTGCTTTTGTTGCTCCAATCTTCCGTTGCTTTGCGGTCAATTTGGGCAATTTTTTCGCCAGTTTCGCAAGTGTTGATTATAAAGTCGATATTGTGAACAACGTATGCGCTATAGCGAGCGCGCATTAACGCTTCGGCAGTTTTTGCCTTTTCTGTTCCATTTAAAAGCGGTTCGCAGCATTGTGCAAACGATTTTCCACTGCCACACGGGCAATTTTCCAAAGATTTTGTTTCTTCTGCTTCACTCATAAGCGCAAAGTATATCGTTTAAAATGATTTTTGTCATTAGGAAAGTTTAGTTTTTTTTGTTGCGCAGAGAATTCGTAGATGTTTCGCTGCACTCAACATGACGGGGGTAATGCACTTGTATGACGGGAAAAACGGAATTTGTTGTGAAAAAAATCACAGAAAGGAAAGATTTTTGTGAAATTAGGCATTTTTTGTATAAAAATAGCAATAAAATGAATAAAAATGCAAAAAAAATTTTGACCAAACAAACATTTTTCTTTACAATAAAAACATCAAGGGACGATTTTACTGTGAATCTTTTCACAATAAACAAAAACCCAAATAAAAAAAGGAAAAAAATGAAGGCGATTCCTGTTCCATCACAAAGGCGGCTTGTTCTTTTGAACCGTTTGCTTTCCGATTATCAAGAAAAAACGATTACTTCGCAAAAAATTGAAACGCTTGCGGGGTTTTCGGCGGCTCTGATTCGGCGGGATATTTCGCTTTTGGGTGTAAAATGTGGCGCGTCAAACGGCTACAAAGTAAACGAGTTAAAGCTGGCTCTTGAGGATTTTTTTTCTTTTTCGCAAAAGGAGTCGCGCTGTTGCATTGTGGGACTTGGGCGAATGGGACAAATTCTTCTTGACAACACCGAGCTAGAAAACTCGCCCTACAAACTTGTTGCGGGATTTGATTCAAATGTAAACCGCACCGAAATTTTGCATTCGATTTTTCCGCTCCATCCCACAACAATGCTTGAAAATGTTATTCAGCAAGAAAATATTTCTTACGCAATTTTGACCGTTCACAAAAAAGAAGCGCAAGATATGGCGACTCGCCTAACATCGTGCGGGATTAGGGGGATTGTAAATTATACGCCCTGCATTTTGAGTGTGCCGCAAACTGTAAAAGTTGAAAACGTAAATTTTTTGACTGCGCTAGAAATATTGAATGCCGAATGTAATAGTTCGGCTTAATGTTTTGCTTGTCGGGGGACAGGAATTAAATTTTGTAACAATAAACAATGCGGATTTTCCGCTAAAAATATGAAGTAGTGAGGTAAATATGGGAAATTTTGAAAATCGAGTTTATAACTTTTCTGCAGGACCTTCTTGTTTGCCAGAAGACGTTTTGCGTGAATGTGCCGAAGAAATGCTCAATTATAAAGGAACGGGGCAATCTGTTATGGAAATGAGCCATCGTTCAAAAGCATACAAGCCAATCATTGAACACGCCGAATCAAAAATCAGGGAGTTAATGGCGATTCCCGAAAATTACAAAGTTCTGTTTTTGCAAGGCGGAGGTTCAACGCAATTTGCAATGGTGGCACAAAATCTTGCAACCAAAACAGGAAAAGCGGCGTACATTAACACTGGTGTTTGGGCAAAAAAGGCGATTGCAGAAGCAAAACATCTTGGTGTAAATGTTGAAGTAATTGCTTCTAGCGAAGACAAAAATTTTTCCTATATTCCGCGTGTTGAAAAAATTTCTGGCGATTACGATTATGCTTACATTTGTTTTAACAACACAATCATGGGAACGCATTACGAATATATTCCAGACACGGGCGACATTCCGTTGGTTGCGGACATTTCTTCTTGTGTTCTTTCTGAACCACTTGATGTGAGCCGATTCGGGATTTTGTTTGCGGGCGCACAAAAAAATCTTGCTCCAGCGGGAGTTACGCTCGTTATTATCCGTGACGATTTGATTTCTGAAAATGTTCGGCAAGGAACACCAACTATGAATATGTACAAAACTCACTCGGACAACGGAAGTATGTACAACACACCGCCATGCTATACAATTTACGTTTTGGGAAAAGTTCTTGACTGGATTGAAAAACAAGGTGGCGTTTCAGAAATTCACAAGCGCAATGTTGAAAAAGCAAAACTTTTGTACGATTTTCTTGATTCAAGCGATTATTATCATGCCACCGCCCAAAAAGGAAGCCGTTCGCTAATGAACGTTCCATTCCTTACAAAAGTTACAGACGAAGCGGAAGCAAAAATTGTCAACGACAAATTTGTAAAAGAAGCCACAGAAGCGGGCTTGGTAAATCTTGCGGGACACAGGCTTGTTGGCGGAATGAGAGCGTCAATTTACAATGCAATGCCAATTGACGGCGTAAAAGCACTTATTTCATTTATGGAAAAATTTGCAAAAGAAAATTAGGAGAAAAAAATGTTTAAGATTCAAACTTTAGATAGAATCAGTGCAATTGGATTGGATAATTTTCCGCGCGATGATTACGAGATTGCAAGCGAAATTGTAAAGCCAGACGCAATTCTTGTTCGCAGCCACAATATGCTTTCTATGGAATTGGATTCAACTGTAAAAGCGATTGCGCGGGCGGGAGCTGGAGTGAATAATATTCCCGTAAAAGATTTAGCTCAAAAAGGAATCGTGGTGTTTAACACTCCAGGCGCAAACGCAAATGCCGTAAAGGAGTTGGTAATTTTGGCATTGCTAATTTCAAGTCGCCCCGTTATAAGCGCGAATCTCTGGACAGAAACTTTAAAAGGTAAAGGCGCAGAAGTTGCCACTCTTGCCGAAAAAGGAAAAAATCAATTTATTGGGCAAGAGATAAAAGGCAAAACTTTGGGCGTTATTGGATTGGGCGCGATTGGTGCGCAAGTTGCAAACACCGCTGTGGAACTTGGAATGAATGTTATTGGATATGACCCATTTCTTTCGATTGATGCCGCATGGAATTTGAATCGGCTTGTGCGCCATGCAGAAACTTTGGACACGCTTTTGTCAAAGGCGGATTATATCACGGTTCACGTTCCAGAAACTCCCGACACAAAAGGGCTTATCAATGCGTCTACAATCAAAAATATGAAAGACGGTGTGCGGATTATAAACATTGCACGTGGCGGTCTTGTAAACAATGAAGAACTTTTGTCCGCAATTTCGAGTGGAAAAATTGCCTGCCTAGTAACAGACTTTGCCGCCGAAGAATTGCTCGGAAACGAAAAAGTAATTTGTTTGCCGCATTTGGGAGCTTCAACTCCAGAGGCAGAAGAAAATTGTGCGGTTATGGCAGTACGGCAGCTTCGCGATTTTTTGGAACACGGAAATATTACAAACAGCGTAAATTTCCCGCATTGCAAATTAGACGAAGCTATTCCGCACGGAGGAACGCGACTTTGCATTAGTAACAAAAATGTTGCGGGCGTAGTTTCAAAGTTTACCTCTGTTTTAGGCGATGCCTCGTTTAACATTGCTTCTATGATAAATCAAAACAGAAACGACCTTGCCTACAACTTAATTGATGTTGACGGCAAAGTTGACGATGAAACAATCGCAAAATTAGGAAACATTGAAGGCGTAATTAACGTGCGCCCAATTTATGCTTAAAGGGTAAAAAATGAACGCTAAGAAAATAATTATACGGGGGGGGGTACTTACATTTTTACTTTCCCTCTTTTCGATTGTAATAAGTTGTTCGCAAACTGTGTCTGAAAGCGATTCGGAAGAAATTGCAAGAATCCGCAATCTACTTGCCCAAGAAAAATATATAATTCACGCGGGCGGTTGGATTGTAGATTCCTCTGGGAATAAATATTCTTATACAAACAGCAAAGACGCGCTAGAAAACTGCTATCAAAAAGGCAATAAAGTTTCGGAAATTGATTTTAGAATTTCATCTGATGATTTTCTTGTTTGCACACACGAATGGAATATGATGTACAAGGACGGTGTTGCGGCAGAAAATGCAAAAATGACGAAGGACGTTTTTTTGCAGCACAAAACATGGGGCGGTTTTACATCTATGTATCTTGGCGACCTAACAGATTTTTTGCTTAAACATCCTGACTTTTACTTTGTTACCGACATTAAAGACGACAATGTAACTGCGTGCAAATTGCTTGCTACATTTTGCCCAACTTTGCTCGACCATTTTATAATACAAATATATCACCCAAACGAATATGACTCTGTTAGGGAACTTGGTTTTAGAAATATTATATTCACATTGTATGCAGCAAAAACCGAAGAGCGCGAAGTTGACACCTTAGTTGAATTTGCAAAAACCCATGAGTTAATCGGATTCACCTATTGGGGTTCTTGGTCAGAAACTTACCTTGACCAATTTTTACAAATAGGCGTTCCTTCTTACGTGCATACCATAAATGACAAAGACGAACGCACCGCATTTTTACAAGCAGGAGTTTCAGCAATTTACACCGATGAAGTAAACAACAAATAGTGAGCGTTTTGTTGTTATGCGAAATAGCTGTAAACTCTTTGCGGGAAACGCGAAGCTGGTTATTACAATTGGTTACGGCTTCGCTAAAAACTCCTTGTCTAGCAATTCTTTTAGTCCTTTTGACAAAATATGCTCAATATGAGCCCGCATTTCACGTTCATTTTTGCTTGAATCGCGCACGAACAGGTCGGCGGGCGTGATTTCCAATGCGTAGGCGATTTTTAAAATCAGCTCAAAAGACGGATAATTTTTCCGCGATTCAATGCCACTTATCGTACTTTTTGCGCACTCACAGATTCCCGAAAGTTCAAGTTGTGACATATTCCTTTTTGTGCGGTAAAAAATTAAATTATCCACAAAATCTGATGCATATTTATCCATAAAAGACAAAATAGCCGACTTTTTGTCTTTACAATTCGGTTAAAATGTACTACCATGGCTGAAAGTACGGTAAAACTGACTTTTATAACACAAAGTACAATTTAACCGAATTTTCGTTTGCCTATTGTATAGTCGGCAAATACAGGAGTTATCTTTATGGAACAAGAAGAGTTTGTGTCACTTATCCGCAGATTGCGCGATATGGATGTTACGAAAAAATTTGAAGACAAGATTGCGGTCTTGGAGCAGCAGTTTAAAACGACAGATGAAAAAGCCGGTGAAAAAAACGAATCCCGCCGGATTTTTCTGGAAAAACGCGGGACTCTTCCGGATTTTGCATAAGGTGATGCAAAACGGGTATCATGATTGAGCCCTATTTATCCCACAGAATATTAGCTTTACCGGCACGCCAGGCGGCCAGATCAATCAGGCGCTGGTTGCGGCTGCCGCGGAAGCGCAGTGACAGATCCCGCTGAGCCAGAATAAAGGGACCGTCTACCAGCAGATCACACAGGTTCAGCAGTTCGCCCACAGCCGGATCGCTTTGGCTGCGCTGGACAAGCTGTTCCAGTGTGAAGCCGGAATACACGACGATGTTTTTGTTCAGCTTCAGGACTTCCCGGGCCAAAGCTACCAGAGCCTTTGCCTGGCAGAAAGGTTCACCGCCGGAAAAAGTAACCCCCTGCAGGAGGGGGTTTTGACGGATTTCATCCAGAAGCTGTGCGGGGTCGGCTTCATAGCCGCCGGAAAAATCGTGAG
>CALCEK010000213.1 GCA_937900125.1 uncultured Treponema sp.
CCTACTCGCAAAATTGCAGAAACTTAAAACACATTTTCCATCGCTTCCTCAGCACGCGAAACAGGAATAAATTTGATTCCCTCTTTTACATGGTCGGGAATTTTTTCTAAATCCCGCTCATTTGCTTTTGGAATTATAATAGTTTTGATTTTGTTTCGTTTTGCCGCAACAGTTTTTTCCCTAAGTCCACCAATCGGCAACACTTGCCCAGTCAAACTTAACTCGCCAGTCATTGCCAAATTCGGCTTTATTTTTTTTCCTTTTAAAAGCGAAAGAAAAGTTGTAGCCATTGTTATGCCAGCTGAAGGTCCATCTTTTGGAGTTGCGCCTTCTGGAATATGCAAATGAATTATATTTTCTTCAAACCATTTTGCTTCTTTTATGTCGTGTATTGAAGCATAAGAACGCGCCCAATTCAGCGCAATCTGGGCACTTTCTTTCATAACATCGCCCATTTGCCCTGTCAAATTAAGCCCACCTTTACTTGAAGGAAGCGCGATGCTTTCTAAAAGAAGAGTGTCGCCCCCCATGCTTGTCCAAGCAAGCCCGATTGCTGTTCCTGGGACATCCGCTTTTTTTATTTGGCTTTCGTCAAAAATCGGCTTCCCCAAATATTCACGAACTTCTGGAACATCGATTGTAAAAGTCTTTTTTGCAAAGGCTGCTTTTATTTTTGCATTTTCCCGATTCAAAATTTCTTCGCGCTTAGAATCAAGTTCTGCCTGCTTTTGAGCTTCTGTTTTTTGCTCCACAGTTACTTCAGATTTTTCCTTAGAATTTTCACCTTGAGATTTTGAAGAAACTTTTCCATCAGGAATATCCGCCATTGTTGGCAAAGGCTCTAAAGGATTCTCCTTTTCCCAAGAATCGAGCAAAGAACGAACAAGTTTTCGGTTTATTTTGTCAATGCACTTTTCATAATTTCTAACCCCCGCCTCGCGCGCATATTCTGTTGCAATTAAAGAAAGTGCGGATTTTGTAAACTTTACCTGTTTTTTGGAAAAACCATTTTTTTCAAGATTTTTCGGAATCAAATATTTTCTTGCAATTTCGATTTTTTCTTGGTCGATATATCCAGAAATCTCGATTATTTCGGCACGATCAAGCAATGGACGCGGAATTGTGTCTAAAGAATTTGCCGTAAGAATAAAAAATACATTTGACACATCAAACGGAATGTCAAGATAAGAATCCCTAAAATTAACATTTTGCTCTGGGTCTAACACTTCAAGCAAAGCTGCGGAAGGGTCGCCTTGTGCGCTCGCATTCATTTTGTCAACTTCATCAATCATAAAAACTGGGGATTTTGACTTTGTAATTTTTATCCCTTCAATGATTTGTCCAGGCATAGACCCAATGTATGTTCGCCTAAAGCCCTTGATTTTTGCCTCATCGTGTTCACCGCCAACGCTAAAGCGGAAAAATGGTTTGTTCATAGCACGGGCAATGGAATGGCCTACACTCGTTTTCCCCACGCCAGGCGGACCTACTAAAATTAAAACTGACCCCTTTCCATCGTGCTTAAATTTTCTAACAGACAAATACTCTAAGATTCGCTTTTTTACGTCTTCAAGCCCGTAATGGTCAGAATCCAAAATTTTTGCCGCCTCTTGCAAACTATACAATTCAAGGGGGCGGTCATTCCACGGAAGCGATGTTACAAGGTCAAGATAATTTCTAGTTAAATGATATTCTGGGTCATGGGAATCTAAAAGCTGGAATTTTTCCAACTCGCCTTCCACAGTTTCTTTTACTTCGCCAGAAAACTTAAAACTTTCTATTTTTGATTTGAATTTTTGGTAGTCCGAACTTTTTGAATCAGAGGCGATTCCTAATTCTTCTTGAATTGATTTCATTTCTTCGCGCAAAAAATATTCACGCTGATTTTTTTCAACTTTTTCGTTCAGCTCATTTTGAATCTTTTTTTGTACACGCAAAATTTCCTGCTCTTTTTTGATATAAACAAGAACTTGCTCCATACGAGCGCGAACATTGAGTGTTTCAAGAATTTTTTGCTGCTCGTCTTTTTCGATATTTAAAATTGAAGAAATAAAATCGGCAATTTTTCCAGGATGGTCAATATTCACCATATTCAAGCGCATTTCTTCGCTGAACATAGGATTATTTTCGCTCACCTCTTTCATTTCGCTGATTAAGGCACGAGTTAAAGCTTTTACTTCAAAAGTGTCGTCTTCAACATCGTCAAGATATTGTACGGCGGCAACCATTGGACCTGATGCACTAATTGTTTTGCGGATTTTAAAACGCTCGATTGTAGAAACAAAAACATTGATTCCGCCATCGGGCAAATTTATCTTTTTTATGATTCGCGCAACCGAACCAACATCGTACAAGTCTGCTAAAGTGGGTTTTTCAACCTCATTTTTAATCATGACAATTCCGATATATCCATCGCCATTATAAGCCTCTTCAATGACTTTTGTGTCTTCGGCGTTGTTTATCATAAGTGGCGTAAAAATTCCAGGATAAATGGGATGTCCCCCGATTGGAATTATAAACAACTTGTTTGGAAGTTGCTGTTCAATGGGAAACGATACATCATCTTCGTCTTTTCTGTTTTCTTTCATACATTAAATATAATTCAATATTCTAAAAAAGACAAATTTTTAGCGATGTTTTATTTGAACTGGAATTATTTTCATAAGTTGCATTTCTCCTTTTGCAGTAATTTTTTCCGCTGGTGAAAGTACAAAAATGTCTTTTTCCGAAACTGCTTCGCCATTTAAGATTCCATGCCCCGCTTTTACAAAAATCAAATTATAATCATCGGGCAAAATATGAGAAGAGGCTTTGTCCACAAAAGAATTGTACTCGTTTTCAACAGTGATTTCTTCTAGTGTAAAATACGGACAAGAAAAAACTCCCTGAAAACGATTTACAGAACGAACCGCGTCAGTTTTTATGCTTGCAATCGCCTTTTCAACATGACATTCTCTTCCGCGCCCCCAATCGTAAAAACGATAAGTTACATCGCTTGATTGTTGAACTTCCAAAACTTGAACTCCGCCTAAAAGCGCGTGAACTGTTCCCGATGGCACGTAAACAAAATCGCCCGCGTGAACTTCTACATAGCGCAAACAATCTTCAAGCGAATTAATTTCTATTGCTTTGCGAAGCTCGCTTGCGGTGTAAATGCCATTTAAGCCGTAAACAATTTGCGCACCTTTTTCTGCGGAAAGCACATACCAACCTTCAGTTTTTCCACGGCAATGTTCAAACATACTAGCCCGTTCATCATCTGGGTGAATCTGAACGCTCAAACGACTGTTTGCCTGAATTATTTTTACGAGCAAAGGATAATCGCCGCCGACAAAATTTTCTAACTCTTTTTGGCAAGCGACAGGATGCGTTGAAGCAAGCCAATCTTCGTAGCCCCAAATTTTTTCAAGGTGAATCGGTGTTAATTTTTTCATATTATTTTTCCCACAAACGTTCAGGATAATACCCCGAATCGATTTTGCTACTAATTTCGCGTTTTACAATTTCTCGGTCTTCGGGATAAGTCATTCCAAACCATTTTTCTGTAGAAGTGTAAAATTTTATGCTGCCTTTTTGATTGTGAACGATTTCGCTTGCCGCGGCAGGCAAAAGAGCTTCTGCTTTTGGTAAAGAAATTGAACTTTTCTTAAAATTTTCCCAGTATGAATGAAAAGATTCAAAAGAGCTAAGAGAAAAACCAAAAAGATTCATACTTACCCACTCTTTTCCTGTTAAAACGATTTTTTGGCCGTTTAATTCGCTAACAATTTTTCCGTCTTCTGCGTAAGCGATTTTTGTGTTTTCGGTAATTGAACAAAGGAATCCGTCTTTTACTTCGCAAACACCGCGACTCACCGAACCACTTTTGCTCATTGTGTTGCCAAGAACATAGCCCACCATTGCGTGTTCTGTTGAACTAGCATTTAAAGCCGACAAATGTTTAGAAAGCGTTAAAAAAGCATCGCGCCCGTAATAGTCATCGCTATTGATTACAGCAAATGCGGAAGGAATATTTTTTTCTGCACACAAAACAGCGTGAATTGTTCCCCAAGGTTTTGACCTTTCGGCTGCATTTTTTAATTCTTCATCAGAAAGCAAAGCTTCGCGAGTTTGAAAAACATATTCGGCATCGCAATTTCTTGCAATTCGGTCAAAAAGTCGTTCTCTAAAATCTTTTTCTATATCTTTTCTGATTACAAAAACAATTTTTCCAAAACCAGATTTTAAGGCATCGTAAGAAGCAAAATCTAAAAGACATTCCGCATTTTTTCCTACAGCGTCAATTTGTTTTACCCCACCATAGCGACTTCCCATGCCAGCTGCAAGAACTAAAAGTGTTGGCTGCATAACTTTCCCCCTTATTTTTAGGACTTTTTGTTAAAGAAATCCTATCACTTAGAGCGGTAAATGGCAACCTCTTTTTTTGAAAGGCGAGCGTTTATAAAAAGGATTTCGTCTTTTATTGAAAATTGAATTTTTCCGCAAAATATGCATCAAGGTCTGCTATCGCAATCCTCTCCTGCTCCATGGTATCCCTGTCTCTGACGGTCACGCAGCCATCGGTCTCCGAATCGAAATCGTAGGTGACGCAGAAAGGCGTGCCGATCTCGTCCTGCCTCCTGTATCTCTTTCCGATATTTCCTCTGTC
>CALCEK010000214.1 GCA_937900125.1 uncultured Treponema sp.
GAGAGCAGCACAGGAAAGTTAAAGGGGCTGATAACCAGCGATACACCGTATGGCATTTTATAGACTTTGGTAACCATGCTGGGAA
Source organism: uncultured Treponema sp. (assembly GCA_937900125.1). GTDB lineage: Bacteria > Spirochaetota > Spirochaetia > Treponematales > Treponemataceae > Treponema_D. Next base: position 86 of record CALCEK010000214.1, read on the forward strand.
AACAGTGAAGGCCGCTGAAATGAGTCTCTGGTCTGGCCCAGCGCCGAAGACCACGGATGGTCTCGTTAATTTCCATCACGAGAGTGCCGATATCGCAGAAGTATGCCTCCAGCGGAGCGCGCCCCAGATCAGCAGCCAGCGCCTGTTCCAGTTCAGCCTGACGGGAAAGCACTGCTTTTTTCATCTTCTTCAGCTGCTCGATACGCCACTCTACAGGCAGCGTCTGTCCGGAGAGAAAAAATTCCCGCTGCCTTTCAACCGTGGTGTGAATCGAGGCGGAAGTCCATACCGTATTGCTCATGTCTCTTCTCTCCCGCCTTCAGCTGTGATGGTGGTGATGGTGTTCGGTGGAGCCATCAGAAAAAAGCATGTCCATCCCGTGCGCAATGGCATCAATGACGTCGAACGCATAGTTGAAATTGTCCGGCGGATTGATTTTGAACTGCGCGCGCAGTTCCTCATACGTGTATTCTTTTTGCGAATCAACAGAAATAAAACGGTCTAAGAACATGGTAAAACCTCATGCACACAACATATATATGACTAATTATTAGACACTACGAAGTAAAAACAGGTTGCAAAATTAGAAAATAATTACTTCCTCCAAAAATCGCGCGTAAAGAAAATCAGCATTGTAAACAGCTCCAAACGGCCTGCAAGCATAGCAAAGCAGTACCACCACTTGATAGGCGTTGCCAAAAATGCATAGTTGTTGCTTGGTCCCAGTGCGCCGTATGCGGGACCTACGTTGCCAATCATGCTGATTGCGCCCGTGAACGAACTCAGAATATCTAAGCCGAATATTGAAGCAAAGAGCGTGGTGCAGAACACAAGGATGATGTATAAGTAAAAGAACGCCGTCACCGCAAACACTACGTCCTTGCGCCCCGCCCGCTGGTTAATTCTAATTGAAAAAATGCCATGCGGGTGCAGCATCCGCTTCATTTCGTTCTGTAATTGCTTGGACACAACCACCCAGCGGATAACCTTTACGCCGCCCGACGTTGAACCAGAACAGCCGCCGATAAAAAAGAGCGAAAAAATAATAATCTGGCTGGCAGGCGACCACAGCGTGTAATCAGAAGTTCCGTAGCCAGTGGTGGATAAGATTGCCGTTGTTTGGAATGCCGCATACCGCAGGGAATTAAAGAATCCTCCAAAGCGGTGCATTTCAAAAAACGTTAGGGAAAGAATTGCTACGATATTTATGATGATATACGCCTTGAATTCAGAATCTTTACCAACTTCCTCCGGCTTTTTGGTAATGATATAATAGTACATTGAAAAGTTAATTCCCGCAAGGAACATGAACACGGTACAAATCCAGTCAATAAGTGCAGAATTGTATGCACCAATGCTGGTATTACGTGTAGAAAAACCGCCTGTTCCAACTGTGGAAAATGCGTGGCTTAACGCATCGATAAAATCCATTCCAGCAATGCGCAAACAAATTGTTTGCAAAACGGTCAATCCAAAATAAATAAACCAGAGGGCTTTTGCCGTAGTTGTAATTTTTGGGGTGAGTTTTCCTTTTTCGGGTCCAGTGCTTTCGGCTTTTATGAGTTGAAAACCGCTCACACCCAAAATCGGAAGCAAGGCAACTGTTAGCGCGACAATTCCCATTCCGCCCAACCAATGCGTTTGACACCGCCACAAATTTATGCTCCGCGGAAGCGATTCTATATCTTGCAAAATTGTAGAACCCGTTGTAGAAAATCCGCTTACACTTTCAAAAACGGCATCTGTTATGCTAGGAATTGCGCCACTTGCGTAAAGCGGAATCGCGCCGAAAATGCTAATGCAAATCCAACTTAGCGCGACAGAAACAAAGGCACTTCTTGTGCTAAGAACAAATTGCGTTTTTTTGAGAAAAATTAAAACGACTGCGGCTAAAATCCAAGAGCAAATCATTGGAATTATAAATGCGGGCAAAACTGAAAACTCAGAGCAAAAAATGGCTGTAATTATTGGGAGCAAAAAAGTCGTTCCCACAACGCCCAAAATCGAAAAAATAATTTTTAAAACATTTACAAAAATCATTTAAGACGCCCCGCTGAATTTTTCTAGGATTTTTTTGTCGCCGGTGCGTTCGATTAAAACTATGTGGTCGCCAGTTTCTAAAACGCTTGTTCCAGAAGGGAGTTCATATTTTTTGCCACCTTTTTTTCTGATTAAAAGAATGAGGAATTCGCCGGGGCTTGCAATATCTTTGAGTTGTTTTCCTGTCATTTTTCCAGAAGCAAAAATGTCGCAAGAAACAATTTCAAATTTTCCGTCTGACACCGTGTGAACGCCCGTAACAAGTTTTCCGCGCAAGTGGCTCATAATAGAATCAACTACGGTGTCGCGCATTGGAATTGGCACTTCAATGCCGAGTTTTCGCGCAATGTCCGCAAAAGCCGAATGAGAAACCAAAGCGATTGTCCGCTTTACGCCAATTGATTCTATGTAAGCGGCAGAAATCATATTCAACTCGTGATTTGGCGTTGTGGCAACAAGTAAATCGTAATTTTCGATTCCTTCTTCTTTTAAAAAAGTTTCATCGGTAACATCGGCACAAAAAACTTTTGCTCCAGGATAACGCGAAATTGCCGCATTACAAAGTGCGTCATTTGAATCGATTATGGCAATGTCATGCACTAAAGAGCGTCTGTTTTTGTCAAAGATTTTTTTTAAAAAGCTGAGTTTTCCGCCCGCAAAAAGACTGTCGGCAACGATTGTTCCAATTTTGCCTGCACCAACAATCGCGATTTTTTTTAAAGCTCCGCTTTTTGTACCGACAAGTTCCATCATTTGTCCCACATTTTCGCGTACTGTTAAAATGCCAATTTTATCTCCCGAATGCAAAACCGTGTCGCCAAATGGAAGCATTGAACCATCTTTTGTTTCTACAAAAACCACAATAAATGCACAATCGACGAGCGTTCGCAAATCTTTTAGGCTCACTCCATCGGCACGACTTTTTTCTTCAATTTTTAAAGTGGTCAATTCGTATTCACCGCGTCCGAGCGTAATTACATTTGTTACCGCGCCGTGTTCTACCGCTTTTACAATTGCCTGCGCCGCTTCAACGTCTGGGTGAATCATAAAATCGATTCCGTAAAGCGGGCGTTTGTTTTTGCCAAAACTTTCTTTGTGAGTGCGCGTTGCATTTTCGCTGTTTAGATAATAGGCGTAATTTCTTACACGGGCAATTTTTAAAATGTCAGGATAAACTGCGTCTACAAGCGAGCAAGTTATCATGTTGATTTCGTCACTTTCGGTTAAAGCGACAATGGCGTCCGCTTTTGCAATTCCAACTTCTTCTAGCGTTTCTAGGTTATTTCCGTCGGCGGACAAAACTGTGCAGTCAAGCCGATTGCTTGCGTGGCGAACAGTTTCTTCATTGTTATCGATGAGCGTTACGTTGTTTTTTTCATTGATAAGCCGCTTTGCAAGTTCAATTCCTGTAAAGCCCGCTCCGACTATTACTATGTTCATTTTTCTCTGTCCGCATTTTCATTTGATTCTGATTCTAAAGATCGGGAAATTTTTGATTTTTTATTTTTAACGGCAAAAACGCTTCCTAAAACGGCAGTGCAAAGTACCACCGCTGCAATTATTTCCCAAATGCCGTTTGTAGCGAGTGTGCAAAAAAGGATTGCAAAGTAGCCTTTTAGCCCCTGAACATCTAGCGAAAATCCGAGTCGTTCTAATACCGCGCTCATTCCGTTGACAAGCTCTTTTCCATAAAAAATATAAATCGCACCCATTACAAAAACGGTGTTAGTCAAAGTTCCTATTGCGGCAGAAATTGCTCCGCTTATTGTTTTGGGAAAATGAGGAATCGCATCTAAAGCCGTAAAAATTCCCCAGCTAAAAATCGGAATCAAAAGTCTAGGCAAAATTGAAACTGCGGGATTCAAAAAGAAAGGACTTGTTCCCGCTGTGACCGCCCGAATCAAACTCGAAAGTCCAAACACAAGGGAAACGCCAAGCCCGCTCCACAAACCGCCCAAAATTGCGGCTAAAATCACAGGAATGTGCATTATGGTGATTGCAATCAAACCGCCCAACTGAATATATCCTAGCGGTGTAAAACTCAAAATGATGCTCAACGCACCAAAAACAGCGGTAATTGCGATTTTATAATTTAACGACAAACTACTTTTTTCCATATAACAAACTTCTCCAAAGCTATTGGCACAAACGTTTTTTCCACTATACCGCATAGAAGAGAAATTGTCAAAGGCAAAGAATCTATAGATGTTTCACTGCGTTCAACATGACGAAAATCACCGCTAACAACGCTAGGACTTTGCCCAGGAAGAATCTGTATTTTTTCAAAAAGAGATTCTTTATGTACGCGGACTTTTTCGTTGCAAAGGGGACGAGGAATTTTCCCCGCCCTATAGCTTTGCTTTAAGCGATTTTTACTTCTTCGCAAGCGATTAAATCGACTCCTGTGTGCAAAATATCTTTTATTAAAATGTCTTTTGCATTTATGGGAGCTTTTACGGTAAGGCGACGCACGGCTTCCATACAGTCAAGGAGTTTTTCTTTTGGAACTTCGCCCGCCGTTTTTGCAGACACCAAAGGACGTTCTCCGCCTAACACGGCAACTGTGCAAGTTAAAGTTCGCTCTGGAGCGGTTAATTCTTTTCTTGCATACACGTCTCCGCGAGGGCAAGCATTCCCTGAAACTTCAAAAGCGGCTGGGTCTATTGTTCGAGCATTTTGCGCGCTGTAATTTTCTGGGAGCTTAACTTCTAGCTGGCAGCCCATAGGACAAATAATACAAGTTAAATGTGTTGTTTTAGAATCAGTCAATTGAATCCTCCGGCATTTCTATAGAAACGGTGAGCGGCTGTTTTACTTGCAAAAGACGCTCTAAATCTTTTTCTTTGAGAGAAATTGTTTGCATTTCTCCAGGTCTAACAATTCGCTTTTTTTGCTGTGCAATTACTGTTGTCCCCGAATAAACGACAACCGTTACGCTTCGGTAAACGTCTGTTGCACGGAACATAATGCGCGGGGCATCCCCATTGCTTTGTTTTTCGGAAAGGTCAATGTGTTGCGGAACGGTATATCGCACACGATTTCCTGGTGTTACGGGCAAAACAACGGGAGCGTTTTTCTCTTCATTTTGATTTTGATTTTTGACGTAATCTGCGGCGCACTTTCCAGCTAAAAGACTTTCTTCAGTAACATAATCTACCAAATCGTGTACATGAACGCTGTTTCCGCAAGCAAAAATTCCTGGAATTGAAGTTTCCATATTTTGATTCACCGCAGGTCCGCTTGTAATAGAATCCATTGCAACTCCTGCGGCAATGCTGATTTCGTTTTCGGGAATTAAGCCAACACTCAACAAAACCGTATCACATTCAATAAATTCCTCCGTGCCAGGAATTGGCTTTCGGTGGTCGTCCACTTTAGCGATTGTAACGCCTGTTACGCGGTCGCTTCCGTGAATCTGAACAATCGTCGTTGAAAGTTTTAGCGGAATGTCAAAATTGTAAAGGCATTGAGCCATATTTCGCGCAAGCCCCGCAGGATAATTCATAATTTCACAAACGAGTTTTACCTCCGCGCCTTCAAGCGTAAGCCTTCGCGCCATAATCAAACCGATATCGCCACTTCCTAAAATTACAACCTTGCGTCCAGGAAGATAGCCGTCTATGTTTACAAAGCGTTGAGCACTGCCAGCCGTAAAAATTCCCGCTGGTCGCGTTCCAGGAATTACCAATGCTCCGCGAGTGCGTTCACGGCAACCCATTGCAAGAGCTATCGTTTTTGTTTTGAGATTCATCAAGCCATCAGTTGAATTGATTGCCGTTACAATGTGGCTTTCTCCCGAATTTTTTGCAGGGAGGATTTCAAGAACCATTGTGTTCACTTTTATTTCAACTTCGTTTTCGAGAGCTTGTTTTACAAAACGTCCCGCATATTCAGGTCCCGTTAATTCCTCGCCAAAATAGTGAAGTCCAAATCCGTTGTGAATACACTGAAGCAAAATTCCGCCCGCCCTGTTATCGCGCTCAAGAACGAGTACATTTTTAAGTCCATTTTGTTTTGCAGAAATAGCCGCAGCAAGTCCCGCAGGTCCTCCGCCAATTACCACAAGGTCGTATACAATTTCGCTCATTGCGCTCCTCCTTTTTGTTCCGATTTTTTTGCTGTGTCGGAAACAGTTGCGCGTGTTTTGCTGTCTAATATGTAAGAAGTTCCGCCACGCTTTGTAACGCTGACCATTGGAATTTCAGCTTCGCGGCTAATAATCTCTGTAACACGTGGCGAGCAGAATCCCGCCTGGCATCTTCCCATTCCCGCGCGTGTTCTGCGTTTTACACCGTCAAGGTCTACGGCTCCGAGTGGCGAATGAATTGAAGCAACAATTTCTCCTTCGGTAATCATTTCGCAGCGGCAAATTATTTGTCCATAGCGGGAGTCTTTTTTTATCAGCTCCTCTTTTTCTTTTGTGGAAGCATTTTTAAATGAAGGGATTCCAGAACGAGTTTCAATAAAATTGTCTTTGTTTGAAAAATCAAAACCCGCATTTTTTAGAATCAAAACGACTTCTTCTGCAATTGCTGGAGCACTTGTTAAACCTGGAGAACAAATTCCTGCAACTTGAACAAAGCCTTTTACCGCTTTATCTTCTTCGATTATAAAATCGTTTATCGGTTTAAGTGAGCCATTTTCATCTTTTTTATATGCAATCGCTCTAATTCCAGAAAACGAATTGATAATATTTCTGCGCGGAATATCCGTTACAGACCTTGCGGCAGATTTTAAAATTGCCGATTGAGAAGAACTTGTTGTTCCCGTATAATCCATAAACTCTGGCGAAACATCATCTGCACTTGGTCCGATTAAAATATTTCCGTCAACAGTTTGCGTAACAAGAACGCCTTTTCCCAATGGTCCTGGTGTTTGAAAAAGAACGTGCTGAACCAAATTTTTGCATTTGTTATCCAAAAGGCAATATTCCCCGCGCCTCTGAACGATTGTAAATTCCATTCCTCCAGCCATTGCGCTTATTTTGTCAGCATTTAAGCCAGCGGCGTTTACAACAAAACGTGCCGTGATTTTTCCCTTGCTTGAACTTAGCGTAAAAGTTCCGTCCTCTTCTTTTTTGATTGCGTGAATCATTGTGTCGCGCAAAAATTGTACGCCATTTATGACCGCACTTTCTGCAAATGCCCAAGTTGCCTGATACGGCGCAATAATTCCCGCTGATTGTGCGTACAACGCGCCTAAAGTTTCTTCGCTCACATTAGGTTCGATTTTTCTTAATTTTTCCTGATTCAAAAGTGAAAGATTTGGTACGCCGTTTGTTTTTCCGCGTTCATACAGTTTTTCGAGCAATGCCATTCCCTCTGAATCAAAAGCCAAAACAAGAGAGCCTATTGGGTTGTAATCAAAATTAAGCTTTTTAGAAAGTTCGGGATATAAGGCGGCACCGCGAACATTAAGGCGAGCCATTAAAGTGTTTGGCTCTGGGTCGTAGCCAGCGTGAACAATGCCGCTGTTTGCTTTGCTAGAGCCACAGCTTACATCGTTTTCTTTGTCGATTAAAATGACTTTTGCATTTGTGCGCGAAAGTTCGCGGGCAATGCAAGAGCCTGTAATTCCTGCCCCGATTATGGCAACATCGCAATTATAATTTTCTTCCATCGTATTTCTTCCATTTAGTTTGTAGAGTTCTCTTATTCATTTGCTGAGTCTTTAACAGCCCAGTCTTTACTTCGTTCAACGGCGCGACGCCATAAATTGTAAAGCTCATGCCTTTTTTCTGAACTCATGCTGCAAGTGAAAATTCTATCGACTTTCCAGTTGTCAAGAATTTCATCTCGGTCTTTCCAAATGCCAACCGCGAGTCCCGCGCAAAACGCAGCTCCAAGCGCAGTGGTTTCAACATTTTTTGGGCGGAAAATTGCCTTGTTCAAAATGTCCGATTGGAATTGAAGCATAACATCGCTTATGCTCGCTCCGCCGTCAACCTTGACTTCTTTAATGGGAACACCCGAATCATCTTTCATACATTCAAGCAAATCTTTTACTTGATAAGAAATTGCCTCAATTGTGGCTCGACAAATGTGCGCTTTAGTAACACCGCGTGTTAATCCCACAAGAATTCCGCGTGCGTAAGGGTCCCAATAGGGGCTTCCTAAACCTGTAAATGCGGGAACTAAAACAACCCCGTTTGAGTCGGGAACACTTTCTGCAAGAATGTCACATTCGTGGGCGGTACGAATTAGACCTAACTCATCGCGTAGCCATTTAATTGTTGCCCCGCCCATAAAAACGCTTCCTTCAAGAGCGTATTCAACTTGACCGTTCAAGCCGATTGCAATTGTTGTAAGCAATTTGTTTTTGGAATGAATCGGATTTGCGCCCGTGTTCATCAACATAAAGCAACCTGTTCCGTAAGTGGTTTTTACACTTCCCTCAGAAAAACAGCCTTGTCCAAAAAGTGCAGCTTGTTGGTCGCCAATGCAACTTGCAATCGGAATTTCAAATCCGCAAACAGAAGGGTCGGTTACGCCGTAAACGCAAGAAGAATCTTTTACCTCTGGCAAAATGCAACGAGGAATATTCAAAAGTTCCAAAAGCTCCGAATCCCACTGTAATGTGTGAATGTTAAAAAGCATTGTTCGGCTGGCGTTTGTATAATCGGTAATGTGAACTTTTCCGCCTGTCAATTTCCAAACAAGCCATGTGTCAATGGTGCCCGCCAAAATTTCGCCGTTTTCCGCCTGCTCGCGAAGATTTGGCACGTTGTCTAAAAGCCATTTGATTTTTGTTCCGCTAAAATAAGCGTCGGGAATGAGTCCCGTTTTTTGCTGAATCAAATCGCCCTTTCCATCGGTAATCAATTTTTGCGCCATATCCGCCGTGCGTCTGCATTGCCAAACAATCGCGTGGTAAACGGGCTTACCTGTTTTTTTGTTCCACAAAACAACGGTTTCTCTCTGGTTTGTGATTCCGATTGCCGCAATTTGCTCAGAAGAAATTTTTGCCTGACGCAAAACCTCCTGCGCAACTTCTAGCTGTCCCAAAAAAATCTCTTGGGCATCATGCTCAACCCAGCCTGGTTTTGGAAAAATCTGAGAAAACTCCCTTTGCTTAGAACCAAGAGGACTGGCATTTTTATCATAAAGAACCGCTCTACAAGATGTAGTACCTTCATCAAGGGAAATTATATATTTTTTGTTTTTAATATCTGCGCGGTGCTCAAGGACATTTTCAAGCAGATCGGAAGAGCACACGTCTGAACTC
>CALCEK010000215.1 GCA_937900125.1 uncultured Treponema sp.
ACATTCAATCTCATCTCCACCGGGCAGTCCTTCGCTGCCGCCCGCAAGAAGAACCAGCTTTTTGCGCTCATCGAAGCCGTATTTTTTCCGCAGGGCGATTTTTTCAGGTTCGGAAACGACCGTTCGGTATTTTTTGTTGAGCAAGAAAGGCATAACTCGGATATTTTCGGGCTTCACACCGAGATTGATACCAAAATTGCGGAATTCTTCTGAAAAAACGATGTAATCAAGATTTCGGTTGAAGAACCACGCCTCAGGTCCTGTGAATGGGTCAGTTGCGATAACCGTGAGGCGAATATTTTTGTCGAGCGATTTTATTGCATCACAAATGGAAGGGGAGAGCATAAAATGAAAACTTACGATGTCAGTGATTTTATTTTTACGGATAAGTTTTTTTAGTTGCCCGAGATTTTGGAATGTTACTGAATACCGAATTAATTTTTGAAAAAAATGATAATGCCCAAGCCCATAAATAATCGGCCACGCGCCATGAAGGTAATTGCATGAGAAACCGTATAATTTTTCGAGTAACTTATGAGATATGTGTTCTTTTTCTGAAAAACCATTTTGCAGTTTAACTTGAATTGACGGGTCGTATTCAAGCATAGCGTCTTTTAAAACGCGTGCCTGCGCGCTATGACCGTTGCCCGTGTTCAAGTAAAAGAACATGAATCTTCTGTCTGAGTATATTTTTTGCATTCAAAAAAAGCCCAAATATAATTTGAATTTAGTATAAAGAAAGCTGAAAAGACTGTCTATATTCTTGTTCAGCAAAAATTATTTGCAGATTTTTACGATATAAGGTATCATAGATTAGGAAGTTTTCCCTGCTCTTCTGATATACGGGGGGGGGGATGTTTTATGGAGAATAATCGCATGCCTTTTCTAAAATTTATATATAAAAGAACGGTTCGCCCTCTAAAAAAATTGCTCGGTTTGCAAGGCTACAGCGATTATTTCAAACGCTACTTTGACACGGACAATGCCCATTCAGGAATAGTCGTTTCTGTGATAGTCATGGCGATTGAAGTGTTCATGATGGGCTATATAATCCATTATGCTTGTTCCGGGAGCAAAACACGCTCTTATTTGTGGGTTGTTCAGCATCTTTCTTCCTATATTTTGCTTTTTTTGTCCGCGCTTGCTGTTTTCTTGCATTCAAGACTGTATCTACAAGGTAAAATAAAAACCCGAATGAGCGGCAAAATCGTCAGGCTTTGTTTCGCCGTGGTGGGGCTTTGTTTCGGTATTTTTATTTCTTACCTTGATTTTATAAAAGGGGAGCAGATTCTCGCATTCCTTACGATTGAGGTTTTTGTCTTCGGAATTCTTTTGTGGCGCCCTATCGTTTCTTTTGGGCTGATTACGGCTTCGTTCCTGTTTTTTTATTTTCTATGTGATCCAAAAGTGCCGTCATCTTTTGCCACACAGCTTAACCTGCTTACATTTTGGATTGGGCTTGTTGTGGCTTCATCGCTCCGTTTTTATCAGAAATTCCTTGAAGCGAAGAAAGCCGAGCATATCGAAAATGTGAACATTTATCTGGGCGAGATTGCTGTTACCGATGATGTAACTGGAATCGGCAATATGGTGGATTTTCGGAACAGAGTAGGGGAAATCCGCAATACTAACAAAGAAGAATTCCTTTCCCGAGTTTTTCTTTTCCTCGATATTTCAAATTTCTCAAGCTATAACGAAAGGCATGGTTTTGATGAAGGAAGCCGTTTTTTAAGCTCCGTCGCGCACACTTTGCAATATGCCTTTGCAGGTGACCCTGTCGCGCGTTTTTCTGACGACCACTTTGTAGTTCTTTCGTATTTAACGGGAATTCTCGATTCTATTCGGCAAGTTCACGATGTTATTTATGACAAATTTTCTCAGCGAGTGCGGGCGGGACTTTTTATTTATGACGAAAATCAAAAAATGGATGTTACCTTAGCTTGCGACCGTGCGCGGCTTGCTTGCAATAGTATTCGCGGACAATTTGACCGCATTCATCGCTTTTTTGACGAATCCCTTGTTGCCGAAGAAAACAAGCAAAATTACATTCTTGAACAATTTGAAACCTCGCTCAACACTGGGAAAATTCGCGTTTTTTACCAACCTATTGTTTCAATCGCCGACAAAAAAATTTGCAATTTTGAAGCACTCACGCGCTGGGAAGATGAACTTTACGGAACAATTATGCCGCAGGATTTTTTGCCCGTTCTTGAACGCTCCCATCTTATTCACAAGTTGGATTTGTTTGTTTTGCGGCAAGTTTGCTCGGATATTTCCACATCGCTACAAGACGGATTTAAACTTCCGCCAATCTCTGTAAATATTTCTTACGTTGATTTTATGGTGTGCAACGTAAAAAATGAGCTTGAATCGCTTTTTAAGAATTTTAAAAGTGCAAAAATTCCTTTGTGTTTGGAAATTGCCGAAACTGCTTTTTTACAAAAAGAATTTTCTATAGAAAAAGAAATTGAAAATTTGCGTTCACAAGGAATTCAAATTTGGCTAGACGGATTTGGGAGCGGAATTGCCTCGCTTGTAACTTTTGAAAATAATTCATTCGATGTAATAAAAATCAGTGCGCATCTTATTTCGCATTTTGACGCAAATAAAAAAGAGCAATCGATTATTTCACACATTGTTCAAATTGCAAACGAAGTTGGAATAGAATTGATTGTTGAAGGCATAGAAACCGAAAATCAATTAGCATTTTTGAAAAAAATCGGCTGCAAAAAAGCGCAAGGATATTTGTTTTCAAAAGAAATGGATTTTCATAATTTGTTTTCATTCGATGTAAATGCGGAGGAAAAAGAAAATTGAATATAAAATTAAACGATTTAAAAAAAACGTATTTTTCAAAAGACGGAAAAATTGAAGCCGTAAATGGAATCTCGCTAGAAATCCCTTCAAACACAATTTTTGGAATCATCGGAAAGAGCGGCGCGGGAAAGTCTACACTTGTGCGACTTATCAGTATGCTAGAATCCCCCGACTATGGCGAAGTTTTTTATGGTGATGAGCGCGTTGATAATCTTTCAAAGGCGGATTTAATTCAAAAACGGCGCACGATTGGAATGATTTTTCAAAATTTTAATTTGTTCAGTTCGCGGAATGCCGCACAAAATGTCGCCTATCCGTTGGAGATTTGCCATTATCCGCGCGAACAAATTTCTTCTCGCGTTCAAGAATTGCTTGAGCTTGTAGGCTTAAAAGACCGTGCGCTTGCCCCGATTAGCACTTTGAGTGGCGGACAAAAACAAAGAATCGCAATAGCGCGTGCGCTTGCTGCAAAGCCAAATATTTTGTTTTGCGACGAAGCCACCAGTGCGCTTGACCCGCAAACAACTCATTCCATTTTGGACTTAATCCGCGACATTCAAAAACAGATGGGCTTGACGGTTGTAATGATAACGCATCAAATGGAAGTTGTACGCGATGCTTGTAGTCAAGTGGCAGTTCTTGACGGGGGAAAAGTTGTTGAGCAGGGGCGCGTTACAGATATTTTTTCTTCTCCAAAATCTGATGTGACAAAAGATTTTATTTCGCGGATAAACGGAAATCAAGTTGAGCTTTTGCGTTGGTCAAAAGATGGCGGCCGTTTTACGCTTAGATTTTTGGGTGAGGACACAGGAAAAGCAATTATTAGCGAACTTTGCAGAACTTTTTTGGTTGAAGTGAACATTCGCGCGGGCGGAATTCAGCATTTGAGCGAAAAAGATGTTGGCACGATGATTTTGGATATTGACGGAAAAGAAGATGACGTTCAGCAAGCGATAACATGGCTTAAGGCAAAAGGTGTTTTGGTGGAGGATAACAAAAATGCTTGAAATTTTACAAATGGTAGGCGAGGCAACTTGGCAAACGCTGATTATGGTGTTTTTTTCGATGATTTTTTCGCTGATTTTGGGCTTTCCCGTTGGAGTTTTGCTTTCTATAACAAGACCGAATAGTCTTCTTCCAAAGCCGATTTTGAATCAGGTTTTGAGCAAGATTGTAAATATTTTGAGGGCATTTCCATTTATAATTCTAATTATTGTGCTTTTTCCGCTTACACGCATTATTGTGGGAACAGCAATCGGAACTACGGCAACAATAGTTCCGCTTTCTATTGCGGCAGCCCCATTTGTTGCTCGCATTATAGAAACCGCTCTTAACGAAGTAAATCCCGAACTCATTCAGGCTTCGCGTGCGATGGGAAGCACAAATTGGCAAATTATCACCAAAGTGCTTATTCCCGAATCGCTCCCATCTCTTGCCGATGGGCTTACGCTTACAATAATAAATTTAATCGGGTACTCCGCAATGGCTGGCATTATCGGGGGCGGTGGCTTGGGCGACTTGGCAAATCGCTACGGATACCAACGTTTTAGAACCGACATTTTAATTGTAAGCGTTGTTGTCATTTTGATTTTGGTTGAAGTGATTCAAGCCGTAGGCAGTTACATCAGCCGAAAAATGCAATCAAAACGATAACATTTTTTGTTTCATCGCTTTTGTACAAAATCTTTTCCTTCATACACACGAACGGCGTTTCCGCGTACAAGCTTTGTGTGCCGCTTCCAAAGCGACTCTCGGATTTGCGCTTGAGATTCATCTTTTTGCGCTTTAAGAAGCTCATAAAGTTTTTCGAGTGCGCGTTGCCTGTTTAAGTTTTGGCTTCGCTCCTCGGTGCAAGTTACGGCGATTCCACTTTGCAGATGAATTAGCCTAACACCAGTTTCAACTTTGTTTACATTTTGCCCGCCGTTTCCGCCAGAACGGAAAAACTGCCAGCGGAGCGTTCCTTCACTTGTTTGCTCTTCAGCATCGGGAATGACCGCTACATCAACGAACCAATTTTTTCGTTTGTGGGTGGGACGAATAAAACTTTTGCATTGCCATTCAACGCTTCCTTCCAAAAAAGAAAGGTCATCACTTGTTCTAAACACGAGCGAAGTATAGCCTTCGCACCAGCGCGATTTTGTTAGCGAAACGACCTCAAAAGGCGAAAATTCTTTTTGGAGTGATTCGAACAAAAGTTTGACCGCAAGTTCACATTCTACAGGTCCACGCCCAGAGGAAATTTGAATCATCATAATTCCGCCTCCGCCTTAAAATTGTACACGGGTTTTAAAATGCGTGTGACAGAAACAGTCGGCTCTATTGCATTGACAATTTCATCAATTCCCCTGTAGGCAAATGGGGCTTCATCAAGCGTTCCTTTAGAAATGCACGATGAATAAATCCCTTTCATCGCACTTTTAAACGCACTCACCGTGAATCGCTCCTTGACATCTCCGCGTTTTAAAATCCGACCCGCTCCGTGTGGCGCAGAATAATTCCAGTCGGCATTGCCCTTGCCTTTTGCTAAAATGATTCCGTCACGCATATTTATCGGAATGATAACATTTTCATCTTTTTGTGCCGAAACCGCGCCTTTTCTTAGGATTGGCTTTTCCGTGCGGAAGTCAACATAATTGTGAATGCAAGAAATTGGCTCTTCGAGTTTCCATTTCATACCTTTTGCAATTTCATCGATAATCGCAAGTCGATTTAATGCCGCAAAATCCTGCACCACCGCAACATCGCAAAGATACAAAGCCATAAGATTTTTTTCCAAAAAAGTAAGCTCATACGGAATATCCGCGCCTTGTGAGCGCAAAAATTTTCGCCCCTCGTTTAGATAAAATTCCGCAACTTCTTTTCCAAGATGGCGACTCCCCGAATGAACGGTGATGTAATACTCCCCAGAATCGTCCACGTCAATTTCGATAAAATGATTTCCGCCGCCAAGTGTCCCCAAACTTAGAGCCGTTTTTTCTTTGTAAACATGGGCGGCGCACTCAAGTTTAGAAAAATCAAAATTAGAAATAAAGCGATGGGGCGATTTTTGCACTTCAAAGCCAGAGGGAACACGCTCTCGAATCACTGTGTCGAGTTTTTTGAATTCCATTCCCCTGTGTTTTGAAATCCGAGCCATTGTCATGCCACACCCAATGTCAATTCCAACAAGGTACGGCAAAATGCGATTCCCAATTGTCATTGTAAGTCCGATAGGCGCGACTTTTCCAGGATGGACATCGCTCATCACACAAATGCTAGAATCCTCCGACACTTTGTTATCGCAGATTGCCTTAACCTGCGCCAATGCGTACTGTTCCGCAGTTTCGCTGAACACACGCGCCGTAGAAAATTTTCCTATAATAGTTTCCATAAAAATCCTTTAGAAATTGTGGAAACAACGGACTGAAAGTTTGAGAAAATTAGACTTGTTCGATAACTCCGAACCAATGGAAAATCGAAACTTTTGAAATTTTATTAAGTCTTAACAATTACAAGCGGACAGCCGTTGCTTCAATTTTGCTCCAATAAAATGTGTGGTGAAAGAAAAAATTGTTACGTTCATGGCTGTCCTCCTTAAAAAGTGATATAGTGAATTTACTGTAGTACAGTTGCGGGAAAATTGCAAGAGGTTAAGCAAAAAGTTAGACGATACCGCAAAGACTTACACCTCCACGCTTCCCTCATAACATAGCATCGTTCCGCCTGTGAGCAACACCGTCTCGCCCGTATATCTGACATGCAGCGTGCCGCCGCGCACTTGTACGGTGATGTCTTCGTCAAGCGGGCAGTAACCATTCAGGACGGCGGCAATTACGGCGGCACAGGCACCCGTTCCACAGGCAAGTGTTTCGCCGTTTCCGCGCTCCCAAGTGCGCATTTTCAGCTCGTGAGAATTGACCACGCGCACAAACTCGGTGTTGGTGCGTTCGGGGAAGGCAGCGTGGTGTTCAAACAGCGTGCCGATTCGTTCCACAGGCTCTTTGTCTACGAACTTTGAGAACACCACGCAGTGCGGATTTCCCACGCCCACACAAGAGGCTTTGTATTCCGTACCGTCCACCACCAGCGGCGCGTTCAGCACGGCTTGGGCGGGAAGCAGCCCCGCGCTCACGGCAGTCTGCATGGCTTTTGCGCCGCTTCCTGCCAGCAGGTTCAGCGGGTGGAGCGGCACGGCAGTGAGCGTGGTGGGAAGGCGGCTCGGCTCAAAGTACGGCGCGCCCATGTCCACGGTAACGCTCGTCACCTTGCCGTTCTGCTTGTACAGAATGAGCGTCTTTACGCCCGCTTCGGTTT
>CALCEK010000216.1 GCA_937900125.1 uncultured Treponema sp.
GGAATAAACTTTTCACTTTTTTATTACGCTTTTACAAAAAAATGGGACGAGGTAAAAAATAATTCCGAGTTAAAGGGCTACATTTTTGTAACGATTTTTTCCGCAGGGATTCTTGTTTTGCTTGAGTCAAAAACTTTTGGTGGATTTTTTAAAGCTGTGCGTCCTGCGGTTTTTCAGGCGATTTCAATTATGACAACCACGGGATTTTCTACTTCGGATTACACCCATTGGAGTTTTTCGGGACAAACAATTATTTTGCTACTTTTGATGATTGGCGGTTGTTCTGGCTCAACGGCGGGCGGCGTAAAAGTTGTGCGCTGGATAATTCTTTTTAAGCAGCTAAAAAACGAAATAATGCGACTTTTACACCCGCATGGAATTTTTGCGATTCGCCTTAATGGACGCGCAGGAAGAAAAGACATTGTGTTTACGGTAGCCGCCTTTTTTATGCTTTACCTAATTTTTGTTCTTGGCTCAACATTTTTTTCAACACTTTTTGGACTTGACCTTTTTACATCCTTTACCGCTTCTATTTCTATGGCAGGAAACGTTGGACCTGCATTCGGCTCTTTAGGACCTGCCGAAAATTTTTCAGCCGTTCCTACTGCGGTAAAATGGTGCTATAGCTTTGTAATGACCGCAGGCCGTTTGGAATTTTTTACAATCGCAATAATTTTTGCCCCAGCCTTTTGGAAAAAATAAGAGCGACGTTTTTGCCCTCGCAAGTTGAAAAAATTTGCCTATCGCGCAGAGTGACGAATTTTTTTAAATTCTAAATTAAACCTAAAAAACTCTTGTGCAAAAAGGACTCTTGGCGCAGTGTAAAAGGTGAGATTTTTCTTTTTTACTTTTTGTTTTTTTGTCAAAATTGGGACAAAATGGTAAAAATGCGAATTTTTGTTTACGTTTTGATAAAACTCTATAAATTTGTAAGTAAAAATTTTGCGAAAAAAACAGAATCCAAAAAAAAATAAAAAAAATTTAAAATTTTATTTGACAACTTCTTTTTACTGTGTAATAATGTAATTAGTTACATGAAAGCAGTTTCATAAAAGAAAAAGGAGGTAATTTTGGCACAGATAAAAAGCAGTACCATTTACGATGTTGCAAAAATGGCTGGTGTAAGTTCTGCGACGGTTTCTCGTGTGCTAAATGACCCTTCAAAAGTTGCTCCTGCAAAACAAAAACTTGTACAAGATGCTATTGACGAGCTTCATTTTGTCCCAAAAGCGGACGCGGTTATAAATGCGCGTAAGGCTTACAAAAAAATCGGTGTTATAGCTCCATTTTTTACGCAGCCTTCTTTTATGGAACGTTTGCGGGGGGTTTCGGCAGTTTTGGCATCGCTTCATTATGAACTTGTCATTTATTCGATTGACACCGTGTCTGATTTAGACAATTACATTAAAATGCTTGTTACGGCAAATCGAATTGACGGACTTATTGCGTTTTGCATTAACTTTACCGATGAACAGCTAAAAACTCTCTCTAAAGCGCGATTCCCTGTTTGTGCGGTTGAAAATGAGATTGAGGGAATGGATTGTGTTATGGTTCCTAATTTAAAGGGAGGACAAAAAGCTGCGGAACTGCTTTATTCGCTTGGGTGTACAAAACCTGGTTTTATAGGCGAGCGGTCAACACTTGCTTTTTCTGTAACTTCAACGGAAGAGCGTTTTCAGGGATTTAGATTTTTTTTTGCGAATCAAGGAATTATTATTCCCGAAAATCACGTTTGGATGGGGGAGTTTACTGAGCAAAATCTTGAAAAAGGCATTTCTTCTTTTTTGGCACAAGACGATTTGCCCGATGGAATTTTTTGTTCGAGCGATGTTATTGCGGCAAAATTTTTGCGGCTTGCCTCTAACAAAGGAATCCGTGTGCCAGATGACATAAAAGTTTTAGGTTTTGACAATATCGATTTGGCAGATTACATCGGACTTTCTTCTATTTCGCAAGAATTAGATGATTCGGGACGCATTGCTGCGGAATTGGTTTTGAGTAGAATTGCGAATCCCACGCGCGAAAATCGACATGTGCTTTCTTTGCTAAAGGTGATTCAGCGGGGAACAACTGGTTAATCAAAGTTCGGAAAAAATGTTCGCATTAAATTTCTGAGCGGATTTTATAAGAGTCAAACTTTAAAAGTGAAACTCTAAAAAATGGTTTTTCATTAAAAGAATTGAAGGAGGTTCTGATGAAAATCAACAAAAAGACAGCACTTTCTATTTGTGCAACAGGTATGGCAATCCTTGCTATTGCAGGATGTTCAAAAAAAGACGCTACCACTTCTCAGAGTAGCAGTTCAAAATCTTCTGCGGACAAAACAATTCGCGTTGAAGGTTCTTTCCGTGGCGAAGAAGAAGCTCGCTTCCAAGAAATCGTAAAGATTTTTAACGAAAAGACTGGATACAATGTTGTGTATGCAGGAAGCCCTGATTTTGAAGTTCAAATTCAAGTTGAAACTCAAGCGGGAACACCGCCCGACATTGCAGCTTTGCCTCAGCCTGGAACAATGAAGCGCTTTGCACAAGCAGGTCAGCTAAAAGCTCTCGACGCAGATGTTGTTGCAGCAATCAATGAAAATTACGCACCTGTTTGGAAAGATTTGGGTTCTTACAATGGAAAAGTTTACGGTGTATTCCATCGTGTAAATGCAAAAAGTTTTGTTTGGTACAACAAAAAGGAATGGGCAAAACGCGGCTATTCAATTCCAACAACATGGGACGAACTTAGAGCGTTGGAATACAAAATGGTTGCAGACGGAATTGCTCCGTGGTCAATCGGTTTTGAATCAGCGGCAGCTTCTGGATGGCCTGGAACAGACTGGCTTGAAGATATGATGCTTCGCACAGCAGGACCTGAGGTTTATGACAAATGGGTAAATCACGAAATTGCATTTAATGACCCAGCCGTTGTAAACGCATTAAAATACTGTGGTGAAATTTTCTTAAACAAAAATTATGTTTTGGGCGGACCTGATAACATTATTGCACAAAATTACGGTGACAGTGTAAAACCATTGTTCACAAATCCTCCAACAGCAATGATGAATCGTCAGGGCAACTTTATCACTGGATTTATGCAGGACGAAATTCAGGCAAATCTTGAAGAAAATGTTGGCGTTTTTGCATTGCCTGGAGTTGATTCTCGCTGGGGAACACCAGTTCTTGGCGGTGGAGACCAATTCGTTGCATTTACAGATAAAGAAGGTGTAAAAGAATTCCTTGAATTCCTTACCACTTGGGAAGCTTGCGCTCCTTGGGCAAAAGTTGGCGGTGCTTTGTTCCCACACAAAAATCAGAACTTTAACGATTACGGAAATAGCCTTGAACGCGACATTGCAAAAATCCTTGTAAACGCTTCTGTATTCCGCTTTGACGCTTCAGACCTTATGCCAACTGAAGTTGGTTCTGGTTCTTTCTGGACAGGAATGGTCAACTATGTAAGCGGAGCTGAATCAGCTGAACAAGCACTCAAAACAATTGACGCTACTTGGCCACGCTAATTTCGCTTAAGTAGTTTTGCCGAAGGGAAAAATTTGTGCTCCCTTCGGCTTTTTTCTTAGTAAACCTGATAAAGAAACTTCGGTTTTAAAACAGGCTAGTAATCTGGAGGAATGAATGTCTAGTACAGCAAAAAGTTCGCAAGCGGGCGAAAAGACAAGTTTTCTAAAGACTATTTTGGTTGTGGCTTGCACAGTGGTCGTATCCTGTGGAGGCTTTTTAATCCTAAAAAATGACGACCTTCCGCAAATTGCAACAACCCTTATTGCAATTATTTGGGGCGTTTCTAGCGTTGCACTTATTTTTTATTCGTTGAATCTTTTGGCTCAACTTTTTAACACAAAGATTTACAATAAAATTGTTCCGTATATTTTTGTGGGACCAGCGGTTATAATTCTTGCTTGGTATCTTTTGATTCCTACATTGCGCTCCCTTGTTTTTAGTTTTATGAATAATGATTCAACTAAATTTGTAGGACTAAAAAATTACATCACGCTTTTTACCGACCCGCAAATGCTCACTTCAATTCGGAACACATTGATTTGGTTGGTTTTTGGAACTGCCTTTAGCGTACTTTTTGGGCTTATCGCTGCAATTTTGGCTGACCGCAGTTACATTGAAAAAGTTGGAAAAACATTTATTTTTCTTCCGATGTCAATTTCTCTTGTTGGCGCAGGCGTTATCTTTAAGTTTATGTATTCCGCAAAATTTGGCGGAGCTGAACAAACTGGTCTTTTAAATGCGATTGTTGTTGCATTCGGCGGAGAGCCAAAAAACTGGCTTACAAAAGCTCCTGGCAATAACTTCTTTTTGATTGCGATTTTTATTTGGCTACAAACAGGTTTTGCCCTCGTCGTTCTTTCTGCCGCATTAAAGGCTGTTCCCGAAGATATGATTGAAGCGGCTCGCATTGACGGAGCAGGTGAGTTTAGAATCCTCATTCAAGTGATTATTCCTAACATTCGCTCTTCTATTGTGAGTGTAAGCACAACAATTCTTTTGGCAGCTCTAAAGTGTTTTGACATTGTTTATTCAATGACAAATGGTATGTACGGAACTGAAGTTTTGGCTTCTCAGCAATACAAGCAAATGTTCACTTATAGAAATTTCGGACTCGGTTCTGCAATTGCAATTTTGATTTTAATTGGGGTAAGCCCAGTTGTTTACTATAACCTTAAAGAATTCAGCAACAGGGAGGCTTTTAAATGAAAGAACAAGATTTACGCAAAAAAACGCCAGGACGCGCAATAATCACTGTTATACTCATTCTTATTTGTATTATTTGGACAGTGCCGACTTTGGGCATTTTTGTTACCTCTTTTAGAACTCCCGATGCTGTAAACTCAACGGGTTGGTGGAAAGCGTTTAAAGATTTAAAGAGTTTTACGCTTGACAATTACAATCAAGTTTTATTCGGACAACGCTATAATGTTGGAAGTGCAAATGGAACTCAGGCTGTGCGTGGAGCTACAATGCTTGGGGCATTCCTTACGTCAATTACCGTAACATTGCCTGCGGTTATAATTCCGATTTTTATTGCTGCGGCTGCCGCTTATGGTTTTGCTTGGCTTGACTTTAAAGGACGCAACATAATGTTTGCAATGGTTGTAGCCTTGCTTGTTGTTCCGCTCCAAATTTCCTTGATTCCGATTTTGCGCGACTACCAAAAGATTCACCTAAATGGAACCTATCTTGGAATTTGGCTTGCACACGCAGGCTTTGGACTTCCGCTTGCAACGTATATGATGTACAACTACATTTCGTCTTTGCCACGTTCAATTTTGGAATCAGCATTTATTGATGGCGCAAGTCACTTTACAACTT
>CALCEK010000217.1 GCA_937900125.1 uncultured Treponema sp.
ATCCCCAATCCCCAATCCCCAATCCCCAATCCCCAATCCCCATTATATATTTTAAAGGTACTTTTACCATTATTTACTTTTATATTTATCGATTTATATATAAATTATATTAATTATTTTACTTCGAATTCCTTACAATTTCATTCAATTTATTTTTACATTCGTTTGACATTTGTATTCTATCTTTGATATTGAATTGTTCTTTTACTTTTTCTATTCTCAGCATATTTTTGAATATATTTCTAATATCTAATTGACAAGTAATTAATTGCATTCCTTCATCAATAAGGGAATTTTCATAATTCTTAAATTTTCTTAAACATAAAAAGCAAAAATATAATTGCCAATTTTGAAATTTTATTTTATTCATGATTGTCCTATTTTCAACAGTTTGTTTATCATAATTTAAATTTTTATCGTTATTATTCTCAGATTGTTCGATTACATCTTTTTCTTCAGAATAATTCCTACTAATTATGACATTTTTTTCACTATGATATTTTCCTCCTTTTTTAAATTTAGAATATCTTTTTTCTTTAAGTGGTTGTTCTGAGCTTTTTTTACTTTTATTCAAGGAGGATTCTCTTTTTTTCGAATTTGAGCGAAATACAGTTACTTCATTTGGTTTCAAAACGTCTAATTCTTTTATATCTTTAATATCATAGCCATAATCTTTAAATTGTTCAGTCAATTTTTCTTCAAGATATTTTCTATCAGAAATATTAGTAATATCCTCATAACTGTTTAATTCTATAGTATTAGCACCATAATTGGGATTTATTGGCTTTTCATGTGCTAAATCAACCATTCCTACAGTATCTTCACCATAATTGTTTTTAGCGTACCAATAACCAAAAGAATTATATGCTTTATCAAGTCCAAATTCAGCAAAAATTTGTTTAAATTTAGATTTTGTATCAAGACCGTATTTTTTTATCTTTTCCAAAAGTTCTGGTACGGTTGAATAAAAAATATCTTCTCTTTCTGCATAATCCCCTAAAACATCAAGAAGTTTATTTCTTACTTTTGATTCTTGTTCTTTATCTCCCGTATTTTTAAACAAAATATCTTCTGTATTCTTTTTAACTTCATTTGAATTATACTGCATTTTTGTTTCATCAGTTAATAACGAATTGTTCATTCCTAAGCCTATATTATCATATGCAGTTTGATTGTCATTGTTTGGGGTGTTTGAAGTACTTTCATTTGAAGAATTAGAATGTTGTTCCATATATTCATAAAGTTCTTCTTTTATTTTTTTCATTTCTGAAACAGTATATTTTGCAGCTAAAATACCAAGTACTGCCTGAATTGTTTGTGGATTTAATACAACACCTAAAACACCAGTTAATATATCACCGATTGTGCTGCCGATTCCACCACTTTCAGAATCACCGCCACCCCAATCATCAGGATATTTAACTTTTTCAACCCCTCCTTTCAATATTCCTGTATTTGAACTGCTTGAACCACCATTTTTATAAGTGAATTTTCCCTCATCATCTCTTGGATGGTCAGCCTCGTTCCAGTTTGCCATATTTACCTCCTTTTCTTGACTTACACTTATGAACGCACATAAAATACTGCTTAAATATTGATTTATATTTAAGTTTAGTCTATCCATATCCCCAAGTTATCTTGTATATAATACTTACAACCTAGTTCATATTCTCAGTATAAATCTTTTCAAGAATTTTGCAATATTAACATTCAAATTTTCTTGATTTTTATACACTTCAACAAGTCTAAAACCATGTATTCATCATGGTTTTACATGATTGTAAATTTTTATTAAGAACTTGCCTTTTGAATTTCTAAATCATTTTAAATATACGTCCAAAATTGACAAGGTAATAATTTATAATAAAAATATAAAAAAGGAAAACCATAATGGCTGATAAAAAGTTTAAAATAATTACTAAAAGTGATAATTTCATCTACTTCGTAACAATGTGCGAAGAAAATGCTGATTGGCATTTTAATGTCGGTTTAAAATCTACTGCTCTATACGATTCTTGGGCTTCTTGGGATTACAGTAAAGTCTTTAAACACGAAATTTCAGGACTTTATGTAATTGCACAGTTTAAACTTTCTCTAAGACATCAACCCAACTATATGAGGCTATCCGCTTGCGAGAACAGCCCATACAAACTTAAGGACTTAGAAACTTGTTATCAAAAAGAAATTAAAAAAGCCATAATAGAAAACACTCTTATCTATGAAAAAGAAGAAATCCCATATTATGACTATGCTCTTATACTTTGGGAAGAACTAAATGACAGAGAAAAATTCTATCTTTGTGAAACTCCTAATCAGGAACAAAGATGGACAAATACTCCAGTAAACAAGAAAGATTCAGGTTTGACAATGAACGTAGAGCTCGTCATTCAGCCTTCTGATTATGAGGGACTTCCCTACATAATTGTTCAAAATGATTATGAAGATAAGCAAAATATGAACTGGGTAAAGATGCAATTAGATGGAACTGTTATCGGAGATGAAGAACTAATCTTTGATGAAGAAGTTCAACAGGCAGAGTTAAAAGAATGGATTGAAATCAACAAACTTGCTATTCTAATGTATTGGACACAGCTTGAAAATGGCTCATTTGATATTCTTAAGATGCTAAAAACATTAAAAATTGTAAGACCGAACTTTCAAATTGATAAGGATTGGAAAATGTTGTCCCCGCAGGGTTAGTAACTGATTCTGTTTTTTGATAGCCGGTAAGTGTTTCGTTGTTGAAAGTTTCAGTCTCGTCATCACTTACAACAATACCTGTAGCCGCGCCTGTCATGACACCGCGCATAGAAGTTCTGAGATTCTTCGCTTCACTCTGAATGACGGAATTATCCGCTTCACTTTGAATAGTGGATATAGATTCTTCGGACTGCGCCCTCAGAAAGACACGCTGTAAAACGTGGATTTTTTCTTCAAGCGTACAAATTTTTGTTCCTTAAAAATGACAAAATTAGTGTTTTTCAAAATAACTGTTAAATTCTTCATCATTAGAATTTGGAGGAACATTTGCGCTTTTTAGATTGTCAAAATCATCGGAGTAGGGGCGTTCTGGAAAAACAAAGGCACAAACAAGATACGCAATAATTCCAGGGAATCCAGAACAAACTATTGTTAAAATTGCCCATGCAATTCGAATGATTGTTGGGTCAACGTTAAGATATTCTGCAATCCCGCCGCAAACACCAAATAATTTTTTTTCAGTTGATTTGTAAAGCCGTTTAGTCATTTTTGTCCTCCGTTAAGTTTTTTGTTTGTATAGAAACTTTTCCCATTCCGACATTTACCGAAAAATGATTTTTTCGTTGCTCGTTTTTGCCGAGTATGCCGAACCCGCTTTTTTTTGTTTCGTTAAAAATCGCTTCGCCCAAGCCCACTTTTGCATTGATTGAAAAATCTTCATTGCACGATGTTAATTTTACGCCCACAAATCCCATTCCGCAATCGATTTTTATAAGTCCCGTCAAAGTTCCCGCGTAACAAAGCCGCCCCATTCCGCAATGAAAATTCGCGCTTCCGCCAAAAAACTGTTTTAATTCGATGTTTCCCGCGCCAACGTCAACATAAGTGCGCCCGACTGACACACTTATGTTTTTTGTTACAAAACTTCCAGCTCCCACGTGCAATCTAAAAACGTCAAATTTTGAATTTTGGGGAACTTTGATTAAAATGCGCGGGTGATTTGCGCCTTGTTTTTCGGAATGACTGAAAAAATCAAGGTTGGGAAGTTTTGGCGAATTTTCTATTGTGAGCGTTCCAAATGGGGAAAGCGAACACCGAATGTCTCCGCGAGAAAGTCCACGGTAATCCACACAAAATTTTTCTCCTGCGGTGAGTACAACTTCGGCAGTGCCAACCGCAATGTCAAGATTTTTTATTTTTTCTCCGCCAAAATCGCTATAAGTGCCATCGGATTTTTCATTTTTGCTGAATTTTGCCATTGGAACTGAGGCGAATTTTGAAATTATACTTTGAGCTAATTCTTCTGGCGTTCCAAATTCTTCCATCACCTTAAAATCATCTGAAGCTTCCTCAAAATAATCTGAATAATACAAAATTGCTTCTTCTTGCTCTTCAACTGGAAGATTCCGAAGATTGTATTTTAATATGCTAAGATATTCTTTGCGTGTCAATTTTCGCCTCCTAAAAGAATTTTGCTTAGTTTGCTACTATATTCTTGCCATGTTTGCCTATACGTTTGTAGAAGATTTACTCCCGAAAGTGTAATTTTGTAATACCGCCTGTTGCGCCCATTGAATTCCTTGTCATAGGTTTCTAGCATACCGCTATTTTGCAACCTGCGGAGTACGGGATACAAGGTACTTTCAGAAACGTCCAATACCGCGCGGACATCTTGCGTGATTTTGTAACCATAGGTTCCTTCTGCTTCTTGCGCAACTACGGCAAGTACAACCGCGTCTAAAAGGGCTGCACCTGTGTTAAACACCATATCCGCTCCTTAATATTGTTTTATATCTCATACTATACAATGAATAATATTATTTGTCAATATAGGATATTACGAAAAAAATGAATCTTTTAAAACGTAACGAGGTGGCGGGGCGGGGGAGGCTACAAGTGCGTTGTTTTTGCGTGTAGTGCGTCAGTGTGCCATTTCTTGAGCGGGATTGCCTGCGAAACATAACACCGCCTAAAAAGCGAACAAGATTCTTCAATTCGTTTAGAATGAGATACTAGACAGGCTTTTAAACAAAAAATCCCCGCCGAAAAATTCAGCGGGGGAATAAAACGCTAGAAAGAATTTTTAAGCGTTAAGTCTTTTTTCCAAATCGTCAAGACATTCGTTCAATTCTTTTGGCAAGTGTGTGCCGAATTTTGGATAGTGGTTTTCACGAATATCTTTGATTTCCTTTTTCCAGCCTTCAACATCAACTTTTGTGATTTCTGGAAGAACTTCTTTGTAGTAATCTGCAAGACCATCTGTGTTGAGTGCGCCTTCTTTTGGCATATATCCAATTGGGGTGTCAACAAAGTTGTCTTTTCCATCGCAGCGGTCAAAAATCCATGCAAGAACGCGGCTGTTGTCACCATAACCTGGCCACATAAATCCGCCTGGCAATTTATCATTTGACTCATCCTTGCGGAACCAGTTTACATAGAAAATCTTTGGAAGTTTGTCTTGATTCGCCTTTGCGCCAACATCAATCCAGTGCTGGAAGTAGTCGCCCATGTTATAACCGCAGAACGGCAAAATTGCAAATGGGTCACGGCGGATTTTTCCAACTTCAGCTGCATTGATTGTTGAAGCTGCTGTGATTTCTGAGCCAACGATTGAACCAAGGAATACACCATGATTCCAGTTGCGAGCTTGATGTACAAGAGGAACTGTAGATGGTCGGCGACCGCCAAACAAAATAGCACTGATAGGTACACCTTTTGGGTCTTCCCAATCGGATGCAATACAAGGACACTGTTTTGCAGGTGCTGTAAAGCGAGCATTTGGATGTGCAAATTCTT
>CALCEK010000218.1 GCA_937900125.1 uncultured Treponema sp.
TGAATCCGCTCCGAATTTATTGATTGCTTCTACAGGGTCTGTGTAATTGCGCAAACTCTTTGACATTTTGCGCCCGTCTTCTGCCAACACTATACCATTTACAATGCAATTTTTGAACGCAGGCTTGTCAAATAAGTGGGAAGCCAAAATTGTTAGCGTATAAAACCATCCGCGTGTTTGGTCAAGCCCTTCGCTTATAAAATCCGCAGGAAAATGATTTTCAAAATAATCTTTATTTTCAAATGGATAATGTTGTTGCGCATAAGGCATAGAACCGCTTTCAAACCAACAGTCAAAAACTTCGGGAATGCGAGTCATTGTTCCGCCGCATTTTTTGCACGGAATTGTGATTTTGTCCACAAACTGCTTGTGTAGGTCTTCGGGATACACCCCGCTTAATTCTTTTAGTTCTTGGCGACTTCCAACACAAATAGCATCTCCGCAATCAGAGCATTTCCAAACAGGAATTGGATTTCCCCAATAGCGATTTCGGCTAATTGCCCAGTCGCGACTTCCACTAAGCCATTTGCCAAATCGTCCCTCTTTTATGTGCGCAGGCTGCCATTTGATTTGAGAATTTGCCTTTAAAAGCTGCTCGTGGTGGTCGGCAACGCGGACAAACCAACTACCTATACCTCTGTATATGAGCGGACTTCCGCAACGCCAACAATGCGGGTATTGGTGATTTACAGTTTCTCGCTTTACCAATTTGCCTTCTTTTTTAAGGCGTTCCATTATGTCTTTGTCGGCATCTTTTACAAATCTTCCTGCATAATCGGAAACTTCTTTTGTAAACTTACATTCTGCATCGATTGGTTCAACAGCGGGAACACCAGAACCTTTAAAAACCAAAGCGTCATCTTCGCCAAAAGCAGGAGCTATATGAACGATTCCCGTGCCGTCTTCTGTAGAAACATAGGCGGCGTTAAACATGCGGAATGCACCGTTTGTGCAAGTTTGCCCAGATTTTTCTGCACACACCTTTGCGTCTGAAAGTTCGGCAAAATACGGAAAAAGTGGCTCGTAGGTGCAACCCACAAAATTTTTTCCTAGTTTTTTGTAGAGGATTTCGTATTTTGATTCGTCTTTATAATAGGAAGAAAGTCTGCTTTCTGCAAGAATGTATTTATCGCCAGATTCTTTGTCTAACACCTTGACATATTCAATTTCAGGTCCCATACAAAGTCCCAAATTTGAAGGCAATGTCCACGGAGTTGTTGTCCAAGCTAAGAAATAAGTTTTTCCATCAGAAAGTTCCGCATCGCAAACAGAATCAGAAGCCCCTGTAACCTTAAAACGAACTGTAATTGCAGGGTCTTGCTTTTCTTTGTAACCTTGCGCCAACTCGTGCGTAGAAAGAACCGTTGCACACCGCGGACAATATGGCAAAATGTAGGAGCCTTCGTAAATTAAGCCTTTATCCCATAAAGCTTTTGCAACCCACCAAATTGTTTCCATGTAGGGAGCTTCCATAGTTTTGTAATCATTGTCAAAATCTACCCAACGCCCCATTCTTGTGATTGTTTTGCGCCATTCATTTGTGTATTTTAAAACTGAATCACGACATTTGTCGTTAAAATTTGCAACTCCGTAAGCTTCAATTTCGTGCTTTGAATTTAAGCCTAATTCTTTTTCAATAAGATTTTCAACAGGAAGCCCATGACAATCCCAGCCAAATCTGCGAATAACGTGTTTTCCACGCATTGTTTGATAACGCGGAATTATATCTTTTATTGTAGAAGGAATAAAATGTCCAAAATGCGGAAGCCCAGTAGCAAATGGAGGTCCATCATAAAAAACAAAATCATCTGCACCTTCCCGTTGAGAAACCGACTTTTTAAAAATTTCATTTTTTTCCCAAAATGAAAGGATTTCTTCTTCTTGCTTTGGAAAATCAGTTTTGGGGTCTACACTCTTGTACATTTACAAAAACCTCTATTGCAAAAAAATTAAAAACCTCTAAAAATGCAATTTTAAAGGCAACTAGGATTTCACATTTTAACATATTCCAAAAACTCATACAAGGGCAAAAAATATCGTAAAAATTGCTTGTATTGACATTGCAAAAAGCAAAAAGTATCATTGTTTATATGATTTTTCCACCATTTTTAAAAGAAGCTGGCGTTATTGGCGTAACAGCTCCATCGTTCGGGGCTACAACCGAACCTTACATAACGCGATTTTCAAAAGCAAAAAAGAATTTTCTTGAACGAGGCTATTCAGTTGTAGAGGGAAAAACTTGTTTTAAAAATGACGGAATTGGAATCAGCACAAATCCGCACGATGCGGCAAAAGAATTAGTCGATTTTTATTCAGATTCTTCGCTTGATGCTGTGATTTCTTGCGGAGGCGGAGAATTGATGTGCGAAACCATTAGCGAAGTTGACTTTGAAAAAATTTCAACGCTTCCGCCAAAATGGTTTATGGGCTATTCCGATAACACCAATTTTATTTTTCCACTTGTTACGCAATACGAAACGGCCGCAATTTACGGGCAAAATTTTACAGGTTTTGGAAAAAAGTGGGAAAGAGCAGAATTAGAAGCCGAAAGTCTTTTGCGCGGAACAAATTTTTTAGTAAAAGGATATTCTCATTTTCAAAGTCCAGATGTCAGCGAAAACGAAAATGTTTACATTTTAAATCAAAAAAGCACTCGCAAAGCCTATACAGTAAAAAATGGAAAACTTTCACAACTTTCCGAAGACGAATCCCTTTCTTTTGATGGAATTCTTGTGGGGGGCTGCCTTGATGTGTTATCGAATTTGTGCGGAACTCGTTTTGATTCTGTAAAAGAATTTAACAAAAAGTACGACAAAGTTATTTGGGTGTTAGAAGCCTGCGATTTAAGTATACTAGACATAAGACGAGCTTTTTGGCATTTGCAAGAATCACATTGGTTTAAAAACGCAAGCGGCTTTGTAATCGGCAGGCCCCTTGCATCTTACAATCAAAACTGTATGGGGCTAGACCGATTTTCAGCTTTAAAAGAACCACTTGAAAAATGCAATGTTCCAGTGATTTTTGACGCTGACATCGGTCATATTGACCCTATAATGCCCATAATTATGGGAAGTTTTGCAAATGTTTTGTTTTCAAAAGACGATTTTTCAATCAATATGAAAACTACCATTCATTTGTAAGAAGATAACGTTGCGCACTTGACACCGCATTTGCACCATCGGATACAGCAGTAACAACTTGTCGCAATTCTTTAGTGCGAACATCTCCTGCTACAAAAACGCCTTCAAGCGAAGTACGGCAATTTTCCCCTGCAACAATATAGCCTTTTTCGTCAGTCTTTAGCAAATTCTTAAAAATCTCTGAAACTGGAACAATACCGACTGCAATAAAAACGCCATTTACGGAAATTTTGCGTTCTTCCCCTGTATTTTTATTTTTTACAACTAAGGCAGAGACTTTTTTGTTTTCACCCTCAATTTGAATGGCATTACAATCTAAAACAGTTTCTACATTTGGAAGCGATAATAATTGCTCCTGTAAGATTTTTTCAGCACGGAATTCATTTCGTCTGTGAACGATATAGACTTTTTTGCAAGCACGAGCAAGAAAAATTGCATCTTCAACAGCAACATTTCCGCCTCCAACTACCGCAACTTCTTTGTTACGATAAAAAGCCCCATCGCAAGTTGCACAATACGACACGCCTCGCCCCGAAAACTCCTCTTCCCCAGCGATTCCAAGTTTGCTATGGTCAGCACCAGTTGCAATTATGACTGTTTTTGTTTCAAGCGTTTCCGATTCAGTGTGAACGATTTTTTTCCCATCGACTATTTCAATCCGCTCAACAAGGGCATTTTTAAATTGAACACCAAGCCTTTCTGCGTGACTACGCATTTCTTCGGCTAATTTCATTCCCGACAATCCCGAAAAACCTGGATAATTGTCTATTTCGTATGTGTTTACAATCTGTCCGCCACTTATATAACTTTTTTCAATTACCAAAAACGAAAGTTTTGCTCTTGCCGCATAAATTCCCGCACTCAAACCAGCAGGTCCGCTTCCAATAATAATCAAATCATACATAAAAATTTCCCCATAAAAATCCCACAAATGCCCAAAATTCAAACTATCAATGTAATTTTTACCGCAGTTTTTCCGTTTTTTGCACCGATCATGCCTTTTGCGTAAAGTTTTCCGTCAACTAAAATATCAGCTACTTCTCCAGCTGCCCTGTCTAAATCCAAAACAGTTCCCTCTTTTATAGAAGAAAATTTTTCTTCATCGCAAAGCAAAGAACCATAAATTACAGAAATTCTCTTTGGAGAATGAGCATTTGCTTCTGCGAACATAGCCGCCGGCTGCGCTTGCCGTTCAGCAATTTTTGCTTTTTGCTCTACCTCTTCCTTTGATTCTTCGGGGGCTTTTAGATTTTCAACTTTTAAAGGCACACTTTCGAGTATTTTTTCTAGTTCCGATTGAGAAAGTGTGACACTTTTTTCCTCTTCATCAGACAACGCGCGTTCTTTTTTGTCACTGCGGACAGTAGTTAAAACCTTATCTATTTCTTCTTGTAATTCTGAATTTATCTCTTGCATACCTAATATTATAATCCAGAATAAGCAAAATTCAACAAAAAAATCCTGCTATTTGTTAGCAGGATTAAAAAACTGATGGCAAGTGGGATCGAACCACTGACATACGGAATATGAGTCCGTTGTTCTACCATCTGGACTATGCCACCGCGTTTATAAAATCACTTTATAAAATTCCCCAAAAAATGTCAATAGGGATTTTTTGTTTTATTGATTTTTTTCACAAAATAATTATAATAAACCTATTCAATAACTTTAATTTCTCAAAGTAGGTCTGGGAATCTCCTAAAAATCATCAAAAGTGAGTTTTTGATTCCCCCCCAAATAAAGGTGGTAGGTATGCAAGCTGAAATTTTTGAAAGCCCATTTAAAGGTCGAAGCCTTTTAAATTGGATAGATTGGACACCAGATGAAATTTCGCAAATTCTCGATTGGGCGTTTCTTGTAAAAGAACAATCGCACAAAGGTGAAGTACACCAGCGTTTTTTGGGAAAAACAATCGCTTTAATTTTTGAAAAACGCTCAACAAGAACAAGGTCTTCTTTTGAAACTGCTTTCGGCGAGGAAGGCGGTCACCCCGTTTTTATGTCCACCGATGACATTCAGCTTGGCGGAAAAGAAAGCGTAAAAGACACAGCTCGCGTTTTAGGCAGAATGTTTAGCGCGATTGAATTCCGCGGTTTTAAGCAACAACACGTTGAAGAACTCGCAAAATATTCAGGTGTTCCCGTAATAAATGGTTTAACGGACGATTTTCATCCAACGCAAGTTCTTGCGGATATAATGACGCTAAAAGAACAATTTGGAACTTTAAAAGGCTTGCATCTTTGTTACTGTGGCGATGGGCGAAACAATATGGCACGTTCTCTTATGCTGATTTGTTCCAAATTCGGAATAAATTTTTCTATATATTGTCCACAATCCCTTATGCCCGATAAGCAAATTGTCGAAATTTGTACACCATTTGCCACCGATTCTGGAGCAAAAATTTCAATTTCTGACAAAATTTCAGTTGTCAAAGGTGCAAATTGCCTTTATACTGATGTATGGGTTTCGATGGGTGAAGAATCGCTCAAGGAAGAGCGAGTCTGTATGCTGACCCCCTTTCAGGTGAACAAGGCCCTGATAGATGCGACAGGAAACCCTGATGCTATTTTCCTACATTGTTTGCCAGCCGTAAAAGGTCAAGAGGTAACGGAGGAAATTTTTGAAAGTTCTCTTTCAAAAGTTTGGGATCAGGCAGAAAACCGTAAGCATACAATAAAAGCAATTATGCTTGCCCTAATATAGTGGAACCAAGGAAGGATTTAAATGAAGAAAGCTCTATTTGCTTTATTAACTGTATTATGTTTGGCAGTTCCGTTGTTTGCAGAAGATGATTCAGAATCGGAATCAACTCAGCAGATTTGGGATCATGGTGATAATGTTTCTGACCTATTCTATTTCAATGTGCCTGTTTTTAAGGTTTATGACCAAAAAGATGCCTATGTAGTTATGTATCAAAAACAAGGGCTTGATGTTGGAAAAACTGTTATCCCAAAGCAGTGGGCGCGAGATAAAGATCACAAAAAACTCACATTCCGCGCACGTGCAAAGGGTTTAAGTTCTTATATGACAGTGTTTTACAAAGGCGGAGAATTCTACAAAGTTGTACTTACAGTTTCGCCAGACCGAACAGACCCAGTTTGGGGAGTAATTTCCAACTCAGTAAAAATTTCAGGAACTGATGCGGACACACTCGAAATTGAATTTTAAAATTTAAATGTCATTCATAAAGACAAAAGCTAAAGTGATTCTTTTTAGTTTTTTTGTCCACAGAGTGACGAATTTTCAAAACTCAAAATTGCGTCTTTTACAAATGATTTAAGCTGGGATTTGCTTTTGCCGATTCCAGTTTTTTTTTCAAAAATAGGCGCATAACTCAAAAGGAAAGTTATGATTCTCATTTCAAAACAACAAATTGACTCTTTTTTACATTTTATCACATCTCATGAAACTTTCATTATTGTAGGCCACAAAGAACCAGATGGAGATTGCATCTCTAGCTCGCTTGGAGTTTCGTTCATTCTTTCTAAAAAACAAAAAAATTTTATCATGCTAAACGCAGGTCCATTTAAGCGGACTGAAATAAAAAATTACGCTCCCCTTTTTAAAAATTCACTCCCCTTTATGACAAAAGATGAGCGGGATGCCACGGGGCTAATCATAGTTGATTGTTCTGAATTTTCACGATTGGGAGAAATTGATGGCGATTTAAAAGGCTTTGACACTTTTATCATTGACCACCACAAAACAGCTTCTGTTCCAGATGGAGCCGAATCAATTATTGACCCAACTTCTCCTGCGGCGGCTTGCCTTGTTCAGCAATTATTTGAAGCTTTAGTCGGACTTCCCTCTAGAGAAGAAGCGCATACATTATTTTTTGGAATGGCAACTGACACAGGATTTTTCCGCTATCTAAACGCAAATGACGCGGAAGTTTTCCGTTTAGCAGCAAATTTAACAGAAAATGGTGCAGTTCCGCGCCAAATCTACCAAGAAATGACTGGTGGAAAACAATGGAACACTCGCAAGTTGCTCGGAATACTTTTAGACCGTGCGGAACGTTACTGTAACGGAAAACTTGTGTTAAGCTATGAAAAAATAGAAGATACAAAAAAATATGGGCAAGGGGGGCGCGACACAGATGCCTTTTACACGCTTATGCTTGCAACCGAAGGTGTAGAAGCAGTTGTTTTTTTGCGCCAAGAAAGCGATTTTAACTGTACAGCAGGTTTTCGTTCAAAAACAAACTGCGATGTAAGCGCAATTGCGGCAAAATTTGGCGGTGGCGGACACAAAAATGCCTCTGGCGCAAGCATTGAAGGCATTATTGAAAATTTAATTCCCGCTATTATAAAAGAATTTTCAAAAGTATTGTAAAAGAAAAATCTAAACTTTTTAAATAAACCTGTTCGGGAACCTCAGTTTCAGAACAGGTCTAATGAATTGAACGCGATTTTTATGATGAATCGCGTTTTTTTTTGCAAGATTTTACATTGTTTTTAAAAATTTTATTAGATTTTTACAAGAAAAAACAAGATTTTTGCAAATCTTACACTATATTTATATTTTTTTACAAGAAAAAAGCAAATATTACAGGATTTTTACAAGGTATTACATAAAATTTACAAGGTTTACTAGATATTTACACGTTTTTACAATGTAATTTTGACGCTCCAAAAAAAAGTTTAACGAAACTTAAAACGAACAACTCTTTTTATTACAATGATTTATAAAAAATCACCTAAAAAATTAATTCTCTTTTTTAAGATTCATTTAAAACTTGGCACAAAAATTGCAATAGAATCTGCAAACAATAAGTTGAGGTTTTTAAAAACTTCTAAAAAGTGAGGAAAAAAAATGAATGTAAACGAATCAGAAATTATTGCACAGCAGGTTCTATCGGGCAACAAAAGCGCAGAAGATGGCGCAAGAGCTTTGATGGAAATAATCTACCGCAACAAAAAATGGTTTGGGCTTTATAAATTAGATTTAGACCAAACCCACGATTTTCTTATAGCGGTTTTTCCAAAATTGGTAAGGCTTTTTTCAATTTACGACCCGAGCATCGGAGCTTTTACCCCATTTTTGTACGCCGCAATTTCAAGTGCGCTCACAACTTGGCGCAGAAAAATCGTAAGAATCAGCATGGGCGAAGAAAGCATCAGACTGTGCGACAGCATAAATGTAGAAGAATCAAATTTGCAATATGACGAATTGGAATTTGCCTCTTGCTCAAAACCCGAAGAAATATACGAAACAAAAAATCCTTCTGCAAAGTTTAAATTATCCAACTCTAGCCGAAAAAGTGCAGGACGCGGTGTAAAAAAAGCAATTTTATCTGCCGCAAACAAAAAAGAACTCCAGAAAAAGGAAATTTGTTTGTACCTTGCCCTAAAATCTTCTTATTTTATGGACGAGGATTTAATTGAAAAAGTCAGTAAATTTGTCGAACTTCCTTCAAGTGAATTGAGAAAAATGCTTGACCAAATGAACGCGCAACTCGGACGAAAAATAAATCGGCGGGAAATTTGCATTCGAAAGCGCGATTCCGCCTTTTTTTACCATCGAAAATATATGTTGGAAATGTTGCATTTAAACTCGGACACTTCACTTTCAGAAAAAATTAAGAAAAGTTTTGCAAAACAAACAAAATGTTGGATTGAAAAAAACAATTGCTTAAAAAATAAATTCTAGGGATTTGAGCCCCTAGAATTTATTTTGTCTTTTTACTTTTCGTATTTTGTAATGTCTAATTCTTCTAAGCATCCCCAGATATTTCTAATATATACTTTATCATCATTAGTATTATATAAAGGAGATACAAGTTGAAGAATCTTATTATTAGTATTATCTAATTCAATGCAAAGTTCAGGGCTTTCATATACATAGATATCTCTTTTAGTAGTACCAGCAATATCTGTTTCTAACTTTCTCTGAATTCTAAATTGTAATCCATCTAAATCATAAGTAGAAATCTGTTTAATTTCAAATAATGTATTTACAATTTCTTGCTCAAGATGATAAATCTTATATCCAGCTTTGAGATCAATAATATTTGTAGTAATAATACGACTAGATCCTTCAGCATAGCTATATACTTCCATCATATATTCATCAGAATACATTGTAGTATTATAAACTAGTTCATTTTCGATATTATTACCATTAGTATTATCAACCTTATTGTCTTCTATCAATTCAGTAGAAGATAATTCATAGATATCTTCATCTTCCCATTTATATAATGAAAGTTTATGATATTCCTTACTTTCAGTTTCTTTATTGTTATTATCTACATATATATCTGTATCAATCTCAGATACTTCAAAAATACTACTATTGGCGAAGAAATTTTCAAGTATAGAATAATCAATATTATCTTTATTTATAGATTTAGCATGATAAGTCTCTACTTTATCTGGATTAGAAATACTATATTTATCTATATGATAATTATCTACCATATCACCATCAATAGTTATTTTAGATAAGATAAACCCAAGAGGATTATTATCAGTTTCTGCATCAATATACACAATAGATTCAGAATACTTCTTATCTTTACCAATAATATTTTTCATATTGATAGCATTACGATAATTAGTAATATCTGTAGTTATATATTCTTCATTTTCCGACGTTATAATATTATCCTTTTCAAATATCTTTTTAATTTCATGATTTTGAATTTGTTTTGAAATCTTTTGATGAGCAAAATTATTTTTTGCAACTACCATAACGCCCGTTGTATTTTTATCTAGTCTATGTACTATGCCAGGCCTAAATTCGCCATTTTCATTTGAAAGTTCAGTTTTTCCTAGCATTGCATTAACAAGTGTACCTGTCCAATTTCCGCGCTGCAGGATGAACAACCATATTTTTAGGTTTATTCACAACTACAATATCATCATCTTCATACAAAATATCTATTGGAATATCTTCAGCAACAAGTTCTTCATTTCCTTTAGATTGCACTTCATCAGGCATGCTAATAACTTGTCCAGCATTCACTTTTGCAGAAACTTTTGCTTCTTTTCCATCAAGTAAAATCTCACCATTTTTAATTAACTCTCCAGCTAATGTTCTAGATATTTTGTCATTTAGCTTAGAAACTACACTATCAAATCTTGAACCAGTCTCTTCTTCAGTAACAATCATTTCAATTCGACTCATTAATATCTCCTCTACTTCTTTGCTTTATGTTCAACAATCATTTCTTTTAATTCAATAAAAATAATACAGACAATTCCAATTACTATGCATGCATCTGATAAATTAAAAATACCAAAATCAAAAATTTTAAAAATTTTTAATTGAATAAAATCTACAACATAGCCTCTAAAAAACCTATCAATAACATTGCTAATTCCACCAGCAATTACAAACTGCCATATTAAATATTTTGTATTGCTTTGTTCTTTATTTTTAAACACATAAATTGATAATAGAATAATAATTATTAAAGAAGTAATCGCAAACATATAATTATTATCTTTAAAAAGTCCATACATTGCTCCCGTATTTTGAGCATATTCAATATTAAAAAC
>CALCEK010000219.1 GCA_937900125.1 uncultured Treponema sp.
CTGGAAGGCTTAAAGGTTTTTTTGCCATCTGTGCAAGGTTTGCACCTTTTCCACCAAGTTCGGCACGCATGCTTTCATCGCCTTCTGCATCGCCGTCACCAAAAAAATAAACATATTTGGTCTTAGCCATTCATGTCCTCCATATAATGTGTAAAATTAGTATAACGCTAAGTTGTTTTGCCGTCAATAGTTATCATTTTTTCAGCACGAATCATTTTTAAAATTTGACGAATAATTTTTTTTGTTTACAATTTTTTGCCGAGAAAAAATCGGAACGCAAAAATCAAAACCTCTTTCACTCAAAAAGTTTTAATCCCTGCTATAGAAAGTCTTATAAAAATTTTGTATACTGCTGAATGTGAAACCATTCATTAAATGGCCTGGCGGAAAAGAGCGGGAATTGGAATTTATTTTTCCGAATGCTCCAAGTTTAATCAAAAATTATTACGAACCTTTTGTTGGCGGTGGGGCTGTGTTTATGGCTTTTGAGGCCGAAAGGTTTTTTGTAAATGACAAATCAACTGAGCTAATAAATTTGTATCAATTCATCGCACACAAAAATGATTTGTTTTATAAATGGGCAAATGACATTGAGTGTGCGTGGCAAAACACCTTATCTTATGCGCGTTCAGCGGGCTTGGAATCTCTTTTTGTCCGCTTTAGAAATGGCGAAATCGATTCAAAAGAATTAAAAAAAGAAATTGAGATTTTTGTTCAAAAAAATGAAGTGCGCATTTTACAAAATCTTCCGCAGTCTTTTACAATGAATAAAAATGTTTTTGTTTCTGAAGTAAAAACAAATTTGAATCGCAAATTGCAAAGAATGAAAAAACTCGAACTTGAAAAATGGATTTTGCCAGATGCGGATGTAAAAGCAAATATTGAAACTGCGTTTATGAGTGCGCTGTATATGTATTTTAGAAATTTGTATAACGACAAAGAAGTCCAAAAAAACACAGAGCTTTACACGGCGATTTTTTTGTTTATCAGAAATTACAGTTACAGTGGAATGTTTAGGTATAATGATTCTGGCGAATTTAATGTTCCTTATGGAGGTGCAAGTTACAATTCCAAAACATTGAATGGAAAAATTCAGTATTATAAGTCAGAGCGAGTTTTAAATAAATTTTTGAATACAACAATTTTTAATCTGGACTTTGAAGATTTTTTTAAAAAGAACGAGCCTCAAAAAAACGATTTTGTTTTTTTAGACCCACCTTACGATTCTGAGTTTAGCACTTACGCAAAAAATATTTTTTCAAAAGAAGACCAAGCGCGTCTTGCAAATTATTTGTGCAATGAATGTAAAGCAAACTGGATGTTAGTAATAAAATCAACTCCCTATATTTTGTCACTTTACGAAAACAAAGGTTTAACCATAAAACAATTTGACAAAACATATTCTGTAAGTTTTATGAACCGAAATAACAAAAATGTAGAGCATTTAATTATTATGAATTACTAGCGTAAAAATTTCACCAAGTTTTTACCATTGCGTCAAACTCATTTAGTTTTTCTAAAATTTTTTGCCGTTGAACTTCATCGCCTGAAAAACCAAGAGCCTTTTGTCGTAAATCCATAAAAAACGGAACAAGCGGTTTTAGTTTTTCTACGGGAACGCGATTTGGGTCATATTCCAAAAGTACACTTCCCGTTTTTATGTTATTTTCAACATTTTTTACTGCATCGGATTGTCGCAAAATTTTAAGTGCGGTGTCCACAATCAATTTGTCTTTAAAAACAGGAGCGCGAAGTCTTACACGACCAGGAAAAAAACTTGTTACCATTAAACATTCTCCGATTCTTCGTTGAGAATTGGGCGCATTGAAGCAAGACTGATTCCCACCGTAACAGAATTGTGCAAGATGGCAGCTAATGTTGGCGGAAGGACACCGATTATTCCCAAAGCCAAAAGCATGGAATTAAAGCCAATTATAAAATGGTCATTATAATCGATTTTTTGTAAAAGTCCTTGCCCCAACTTTCTTACCGTAACCAAACCAGAAAGTCCATCGTGCGACAAATTTATGTCCGCAGTGTCTCCCGCAATAGACGAACAACCGTCCACCGAAATTCCAACTTCTGCCGCAGAAAGAGCGGGCGCGTCATTTATTCCATCGCCAATCATTATGATTTTATGCCCCGCCGAATGTTCTTCATTTACAAATTTTACTTTGTCTTCGGGCAAAGCTTGTGAATGCCAAGCGTCAAGTCCTGCTTCGGAGGCAATTTTTTTTGCCGCGCCTTCGGTGTCTCCCGTTATCATTATGCAACGCTTAATTCCCAATTTTTTGAGCGAATGAATCGTTTGTTTTGCATTCGGACGCACTGGGTCGCCAATGGCAAGAATCCCCACAAGTTGCCCGTCCAAAGAAAGATACAAAAGCGACCAGCCGTTTTCTAGTGATTCTGATTGTATGCGAGAAACCTCCGCGTTTTGTGGAACCTGTTCGTCCTCAAAAATAAAATGCGCACTTCCAATGCAAGTCTTTTTTCCATTTATTGAAGAGGCAATCCCGTGCGCTACAATGTATTCCACTTTTGTGTGATATTCTGGGTGTTCAAAGCCTTTTTTTGCCGCCGCTTCAACAACCGCTCTTCCTAATGGGTGCGGAAAATGCTCTTCAAGGCAAGCCGCAAGTGTAAGAACTGCTCGCACGGTCTGATTTTCAAATGTGTAGATTTTTTCAAGGCTTGGATTTGCAAAAGTGAGCGTTCCTGTTTTGTCAAAAATTACGGTGTCAGCCTCCGCTGCCGCTTCCAAATATTTTCCTCCTTTTACAGAAATTCCAAGGGTTGCCGCTTCGCGCATTGCAGAAAGTACAGAAATCGGTGCAGAAAGTTTCATTGCGCAAGAATAGTCCACCATTAGCGTTGAAACGGTTTTGGTAACATTCCGCGTAATCAGCCAAGTTAATCCAGTCAGCAAAAAATTGAACGGCACAATTTTGTCCGCAAATTCTTCCGAGCGTTTTTGCGCTTTTGCCTTAAGATTTTGCGAATTGTCAATCATAGAAATTATATTGTTGACTTTTGTGTCTTTTCCGATTGAGTTTACAATGACAATCAATTCGCCTTCTTCAAGAATTGTTCCCGCAAATACCGATGATTCTGATTTTTTTTCGACGGGAAGCGATTCGCCTGTTATGCTTGCCTGATTTACCATTCCTTCGCCACTTTCAACAACACCGTCAACTGGAATTTGGCTTCCTGCGCGAACAATAATTTTGTCGCCCTTATTGAGCGATGTAACTGGTACACTGCGTTCTTCTTTTCCAATTAAAAGGTGAACTGGCTCGTTTATTTGCAAAAGTGTTTGTGCCAAATTTGAATAAGAGCGGCGTTTGGTGATTTCTTCAATTTCATCGCCAAGATTTAAAAGCATATTTACCGTAGATGCCGTTGAACTGTCGCCCGTAATTATTGAAACTGTTAGCGCAGTTGCGTCAAGCAAATCGGTACTAAAAAAGCGTCCCGTAAGCGAAGAATAAAATGCCTTTACAATTCGGGGAATCACATTTTTGTAAAGAATTAAAAGTCGCAGCCAAGACGGCAAAAACCACCGCTTTAGATAATGCCACAAAAGAGTTTGCGCTACAACGCCAAAAATGCTTTCTTCTTGCGGAACTTCTGCAACTTGCTGAAGGAGTTTTTTATCTTCGAGGTATTTTTCAGTGAGAGCGGCAAACAAATGCAAAATATCATCGCGAGAAATTTTTTCTGAATCGTAATAAATTAAAAAAGAGCCGACTGTCGGATTTACCGTTATGTTTGAAATGCCTTCTTGAACAGCAATCAATGTTTGTGCAAGAATTGCTTGTCGAGGTTTTACAACGCGATTGTTATAGCAAAGTCTAAGTCTGCCTGGTAATTCGTGGTGGATTTTAACTTTCATAGAATTTCCTTAATTATTCTTGAGTGGAGAGAAAAAAGGCTGCGCAAGTGGCAGCCAAAAGTTAAATTGCTTATGCTTCTTCTTTTGAATTATTGTATTTTGCTTCAGCAACAATGTCTTGCGCATCTTCTTTAATAGATTCTGCGTAAGCGGCAGCGTCATCTTTTAGTTGCATTCCTTTTCCAATAACAGAAGCACAGGCTTTTTTAAACGCTGGAGTTTTAACAATAGCAACTGCTGTTACGCCAGCCAATGCACCAAGAGCAAATACACCCCATTTATTCATAAAACACCTCTAAAAAAAGTAAACTTGTTCTGAAAACCAAAATCCCCGAACAGTTTTGTTAGTTTATTGTATGATAATGTAAAAGTTTTTTCAACCGAAAAATTTGCGCTGCGTTCCGAAGAAACTATGTGTTTTTATAAACGCTTTAAAAACAATTAGGGAACGCTGATAAACATTTTCTTTTTGCGTTTACAAATATTTGTTTGCACTTGCAAAAATTGCAATCAGCGTTCCCTTTTGCTGTTTTAGAATCTTTTTTACACGCGGAACAAATCTACTTGTTTGCCCATGCGTTCAATGGATTCTTTTATGTGGTAAGTAATGTCCGACAATGCGCTTCCGACTTCGGTGATTTTTTGTGCGCCGATGTGCATTTCGTCCATTCCTGTTTTCATAATTCCAGTTGTGTCTTGCAAATGCTGAACTTCTTCAAGAATTACCTTGTTTCCTTCATTCATTTCTTTAGAAGCGTTGCGAACTTCTACCGTGCTGTCGTTCATATTTTTAAGAGCACCTGTAATTTGGCGCGAACCTTCATTTTGTTCCTCAATCGCAGAGCGAATCTGAATGACAAGTTGGTCGGTGTCTTCCAAATCGTGAGAAACAATCGAAAATGCTTCACTTGCTTTGTTAGAGGCTGCCACAACATTGTTAATTGCATCCTTAATTTGTTTAAGCTGAGTTCCGATTGTTTTGGATTGAGCCGTAGATGTTTCTGAAAGTTTTCGAATTTCATCGGCAACAACGGCAAATCCTTTTCCCGCCTCGCCCGCATGAGCCGCTTCAATAGCCGCATTCATTGCCAACAAGTTTGTTTGACTCGCAATACTTGCAATCGCTTGGTTTGCTTCTTGCAAAAGTTTAGATTGACTTTCAATTTGTTGAACTTTGTCGTGAACATCTTGCAACATTGTAATTCCACCCCGCGCATTTTGTTCAAGGTCGGTAAATGAGCTAGACATTCTTTCCATTGAAGTGTTTACAGAATTGATATTTCCAATCATTTGTTCAACTGCGGCACTCGCCTGAGAAACGCTAGAAGATTGGTTTTCAATCATATTATTGAGCGAAACAATGTTTGCAGAAATTTCGTCAACAGCACCTGCTGTTTGGTCAACACTGCCTTTTTGTTCGTTTATTTGATTGTGTATACTTTCAATATTTGCAAGGATTTGCGTGATTGAACTTGCATTGTCCGAGTTGCGAGTTTCAAGATTTTCACCCATAGAATAAAGAATGTCTTTGCTTCCTTTGATTTCGCGGATAATATTTTGCAATTTGTCCGCAAAGGCGTTAAATCCAATAACAACTTCGCCAACTTCGTCTTTTGTTTTTAATTCAATGCGTTTTGTTAAATCAGCTTCGCCGCTAGAAATATTTTGTAGCGTGTCTTTTACATCGGTTAGCGGTTTTAACATTTTTACAATCAAAACGCCCGCAATAACGCAAACAACCACCAAAATCACGAGCATAAAAATGCCCGTAATTTTAATTGCATTTGATATTGTGCGGCTGACAGCGGCTTGACTCTGGAATGTAGAAACCATACCTGTAATTTTTCCAAGTTCGGTTTTGAGCGGGAAGTAAACATTCATGTAGCGTTCGCCAAGAAGAGAAGTTGTAGTTTCGTAAACTTCGCCATTTTGCAAAGTGTGCTGTATAATTTGCGGATTGTCAACTTTTGTTCCGACTAAAGAACGCCCATTTAAGTTTCTTACGGAGCTTGAAACGCGCGTGTCATTTTCAAACACTGTAATTTCAATGTTGTAGATTTGCTTCATTTGGTCAACAAAATTCTGGCGAGAAAGGTCGTAGCCCGCAACTAGCGCACCAATTATTGTTCCGCGGGAATTTTTTATGGCAGCGGCGGCCAACATCGAATATCCTATAACA
Source organism: uncultured Treponema sp. (assembly GCA_937900125.1). GTDB lineage: Bacteria > Spirochaetota > Spirochaetia > Treponematales > Treponemataceae > Treponema_D. The sequence goes on from CALCEK010000219.1 coordinate 6,075, forward strand.
TTTGATTTTGATTCGTAGGTTTTTGCCTCGTCCATGTGTTCAATAACGATGTCTTTTACGCAAGCCATGTCCGAAATGTCTACACCGCGATTAAAAGTTCCGCCCGAACCAGAAATCACTCTTCCGCGAGCATCGGTAACAAACATTATGTCATTCCCAATGATTGACCGTTTTTCTTCTGCAAGATATCCAACTAGCGCAAAATCATTATTTTCCAGTGCTGCCACAAAATTGGGGCGTTCGGCAAGGGCAACAACGGCATTTCTTAATATGACATTATTGCTGTCAAGGTTATTTTTAATTCCTCTTTCTACAGTTTCAAGACTTGTCCGCACACTATTGCTAAATTCAGTGCGAAAAAGATTTAGACAAACTATTTCAACGGCAAGAGATGCAACAACAACCGCAACCCCCGTCAAAATACACATCTTGACAAAAAGCTTTAAATTCTTCATCCTAACCCCTCAAAGAAAATACAGTGAATTTTTCGACTCCATACATACGGAAACCTCTACAAATTGCAATTTTTAAAGGTAACTTTGAAAATGCGATGTTTTAAGTCGTGATATTATAACGACTCACTTGCAAAGCAAGTTGCAAACTCGATGGTACTCTCTAGAAAGTCGCTTTAACGAATTTTTAGAGATGTCCATACTCCTTAATTCTATCACGGATTTAGCACAAAAACAAGATGTTTAGCTTTTTCCATATTGGGGCGATTTTAATTTGCGATTTTTTCCTTAAAGGATTCTAGTTTTAAAAGTGATTCGTCTAGCTTGTTGAGCGGATTTGTAAACGATTCCGAAGCTAAAACTGTGCCACCGCTTTTGTCTATTGCCCCTGACATAAGTTCAAGGCACTTTGACGCATTTCCGCCCGCGCTAGAGGCAAAAGTAAAGCATTTTTTTCCCGAAAGGTCGGCTTTTTCAAAAAAACTGTTGAGTGGCGCGGCTGGCTTTGAAGCCCACACGGGTGTCCCGATGACAATTTTTTCATATTCTGAAAGTTCAGGAATTTGCGATTTGAGTTCTGGCTTAAATCCGCTTACAGAATCTTTTCCGCCGTGCAAGAATTTTAAAAGTCCCTTTTTGGGATATTCTTTTACCGTTTCAATGCGAAAAATATCTGCTCCAAGTTTTTCCGCAATTTGTTTTGCAAAAAAAGCGATATTTCCTTCAAGTGAATAAAAAACAACCAACGTCTTTGCCATAAGATTCTCCGAAAAAATGTTAAGATATTTATATTATATGATACAATAAAATCGTGTGCAATCTTTTTCTTGAAAATTGTGAAGATACTTCGTTTGCTTCGCTCCCTCAACATGACGGGTTTGGGGAAACGGACGGTTGCTAATACGAAAATGAAAGTGTTATGTAAGTGGTTAAAAATGCGGCAAAGTTTCCGTTGCTTGTTAGAGTGTAGGTTGCATTATCTCCTGCGATGTAAGAAGCTCCTTTTCCAAACAAAAGAGGTGTCGCAAAATAAACTGTCGCGTGGGGCAAACCACTTATGGATACTGCGGGAATTGTGTAACCTGTGCCGTTAGTTATATTCCAACCAGCTGCAAGCGAAAGCGAATATCGCGAATTAAATAAATGTCGCCAAGAAGATGTTAACGCAAGCGCATTATTGATAATGTTAGAATCTGCGGTGTTGTACACAAGTTGATATTCTGTTACAAAACCAAATTTTCCAATGTCTTCAAACTGGTCCCAATATCGTCCAATTCCACACACAAATTTTCCGTAGTCCCATTCAGTCCAACTCTCCCAAGTTTGTTCATTTTCCCGAATATCGCCATAAAATGAAGTGTGAAACTTAAAAATGTCCCCAGAAATTTCAAAGCCGAACGCTGTTTTAGGATGATTTACGCTTACATTTTCTGTCGCCCAAGTTCGCGCAAGAACTTTGTAAGAAAAATTCTTAAACGGATATTCAAAAGACGCCGCATAATATAATTGCCCAAGAACATTTTGTTGATTAAAGCTTTTAAGATTTGCGGAAGCTTCAAAAGAACCATGCTTTATTGGAACAGTAACCATAATAAGCGAAAGCGGTGTGGTATCGCTTAAAATGTCAGTCGTAAAAATCGCGCTGTTTCCCCAAGTTTGCGTTGTTTTTCCAACAGTCAAATAGGCACGGTTAAAAAGCACATAGTCAAAGTAAAGCGAAGAAACGCTCACACCAAAATTAGGAAAAGAGGTGACCAGCGCACACTTAGCCGAAAGATTAGAAGACGGTCGCATTGAAATTCCAAAAGTGTAACTCAAAGCCGCGCCAGGAAAATGATTGTCATCCTCGCGGTCATACACTTTTTCAGAATAAGCCGCTTCTGCCACAAAAGAGCCGTAAAAAGAGAAAATCTGTTTTGCCGCCTGAATTATTCCCGAAGATTTAAGCTGTTCTTCGGCAGAACTTTCCGTTCCTTCCGAATCTTCGGCATCATCAAAAAGAGAATCAAAATCGTCAGGAACATCGGTCTGTGCAAACAGGGATGCCATAAAAAAACAACATAATGCGGCAGCAAAGAAGACTTTTCTAATCATCTGTCTATTGTACGCTCATCATTTCTAGGAATGGTTTTGAATATACGTTGTCGTCAACGTTGTTGAACACAACGTTAGTTATTGTAACCTGCGTGCGCTCATATTGCATCTTATCATTTATTTTTTTACCACGAAGGTTATCAGCAATCAGCATTGAAACCGGAATATTATATTGCCTTCCGTTACCTTCAACAAGCTGGTACGAAGGAATTGCGGTAGTACGAAGAAGCTGTCCGGAACTTGAATAATCTTCCTTTTTGCGGACAAGGCCATCATTCTTTGTTATCCAAAGTTTAAGAACAGGATAGTCAACGCCATTTGATTTTGCATTCAGCGTAAAAAGCACGCAGTCAAATTTTCCAAGTTTTACACTCTGCGCGCTTTCTATCGAATAGCTTGAATAGTATTTCTGAGGCATAAGGTCTGAATTGTTAGCGTTCGTTCCCTGAAATTTATTTCTGGCGCTTGTAAACGTAAAACGCTTGTCGGCAGGATCAAAAAACCAAATTTTTCCGTCAAAAGTGCACGAATTTCAAAAAAAAGGTGTAAGAATACCCGAAATCCAAAAATATTTTGAATTTGGAGACAATCCTACTAGAGGCTTGTTCATAGTGTCATGATCTGCTTGAGCCATCATTTCTTCTCTAAGCATCTCATTTTCTTGATTAAGTGCTTCTCTAATCATCTCGTTCTCTCGATTAAGTATTTCTCTTTGTCTCTCATTAGCCGCATCACGTATCTCACTAGCATGAAATAATCTATGGGCTGCAGCTTTTGTCTCATCTCTAGCCTTCTCAACCTCAAATA
>CALCEK010000220.1 GCA_937900125.1 uncultured Treponema sp.
ACTCGACGGCATCTCGAAAAAATTATCTAAAACGAGTTTTTCGAGATGCCCTAAATCAGCAAATTTATTGCCTTTTTTGCAAAATGAGGGGGATTTCTATGGAAAAAACAGCTGAAAAATCAGGGGCGCAAAGAACAGTCGCTTCTTATGAAAAAGAAATTTACGATTTACACCAATTATTAGAAATTTCTCGCTCGCTATGCACAACATTAGAATTGCCAAAGTTAATTGAGTCGATTTTGTACACAACAATGGCGCAAATGCGCGTTATAAGTGCTGGTGTTTTTATAAAAAATTCCCTTGATGAGCGTTCTTTGGCTTTGGGAAACAATTACAACGGATTGGAAACCGAAACAAATAACAACTATATTATAGAAACAGATTCAAAACTTTTACAGGCAATGGCACAAAACGGCAGTACCTATACAATAGGCGACCTAAAAAAACTAGAACCTGGCTCACCAGACATAAAATTGCTAGAAAGCTTAAAACCATCTTTAATCGTTCCAATGATGCTAAAAAATCATCCAAATGGAATTCTGATTTTAGGCGAACGAATTAACACCGATGAAGGTTCTTCTTACGATTCTTACGAACGCGCAGAAATTTCCACAATCGCATCTTTGGCAGCGGTTGCCGTAAACAACGCATCTTTAGTGGAACAGGCTTCTACAGATTTGTCAACAAAACTAAAGTTACGGCATTATTTCTTTGCAATACTTGCAGATAAATTGGATACCGCTTTTATAAAAAACGGATTTTTAAGCGTTTTAATGTTTGACATTGATTTCTTTAAAAAATTCAATGACAATTATGGGCATGCGTGTGGCGATTTTGTTTTGCAAGAAGTAGCAAAAATCATAAAAGGAAGCATACGCGGACAAGATTTAGCTTCGCGCTACGGCGGAGAAGAATTTACTGTTCTTTTAAACAACACAGGTAAAAAAGAAGCAATGATGGTTGCCGAACGAATTAGGCGAAATATTGAACTTCACGATTTTTACTATCAAAATCAGCATATGCACGTAACAATCTCTATCGGGGTTACGGTATTTTCTACAGACAACAATCCTATAACGAGTGCAAAAGAACTTGTAGACCAAGCAGACAAGGCACTTTACCTTTCAAAACGCAACGGACGGAATCAAGTTTCTTTTGCCGACCCCGCGCTTTTAGTTGCAATGGAACAGCAAAATCCCGCAATAAGTATTTCTTAAGGGCGAGGTTTCTTTAAAATAGAGAAAATTGTTTTCCGATAATTTTTGTATGGGGAAAAAGCTAAAAAACACGTTTGTCCTACTCTCTCTGATTTTTTTGCCGATTGGATTTTTGTTTTCCCAAGAGCCATCGCAAAAAGAAGAGATTTCTATTCAAATTTGGGCTGACCTTGACCCGTTTCCAGGTTTTTTTGGAGATTCTGAATCGAATCTTAAAAAAGATTCGGAACAAAAATCTGTTTCCCATTCTGAAAATAATATTAAATCGGTTAAACAAAATTCCGCAGACGCACACACAAACGCATTTACCGCAAGTGCCACGGCAGAAGATTTAACGCCATTTTCATTCGCCATAAATAGAACCAAAGAAATTGCCCCGCTTTTGTTAGGCGGAATGATTGACGGCTGGACTTTTGACTACACCCCCTCAGATAAAGCAAGAAATGTGGGCGAATATTTTGAATTTGCCGAAGTTCGTCCATTTAACGCAAAAATAAATCATATTTCCTACAAAACTCCGCAAGTAAAAGACGGAAAATTGATTTCTTGGGCAAATTGTTCTAGGACTCAAAGCCAACAATTAGCCTATGAACGCTGGGCTTCTATTACGCACCCAAAAATTTCAGGGCATGGTGCGTCCCCTGTTGAACAAGAACTTGAAGGAATTAAAAAAGCCTGTGGAGAAGCTGTAAAAAACGCAGTTCGGGAATATTGGCGCAAAATTGAAAAAAATAAACCAAAAGAAATTTGCGGAACAGTGTTACTCATTGGCAATCCGCGCATTTATATCAGTGAAGGTCAGTACGTTGTTGACCTTGATTTTTTTCTGGAAACTGATAGAATAGTTCTATACAGTTATTATTGACTTTTCTTTTTGGAGGAAAACGTATGAAAAAAATATTTGCGCTTTGTGCCGCACTTTTGTTCGCAGCTGGAATGGCATTTGCTCAAGAAGAGGAAATCACCATTGATGAAAATCCCTATGCAGACACCGCAACAAGAGTGTTAACAGTTGAAGACAAATATCCAGAATTGCACCCACACGCAGGAACTGTAAAATTGTCATTGGAATACACTCCTGTTTCTGGCGAAGTTTTGGTGTATTACGAATGTCTTGCCGCAAGCTACGACCAGGGCGAAGCGATGAATTCTATCGATGCCGTTTTGGAAGATTTTGCACGAGAAAATCAATTTACCAGACTTCCGCGCATTGTAAAAAAGGATAAGGCAACTTATTACAAAACAGACAGTGGACTTCGTATGGCACGTTATCGCCGTTGGGTTCGCTTTGAACGCTAAATTGTAATTTGAAAATGTGATGTTTTAAGTCGTGATATTATAGTAAATTAACTTGAGAGTGTCATTCTGAGCAAAGCGAAGAATCTATAGATGTTTCGCTTCGCTCAACATGACGATGGCGATAAGGTATAAATTTCAAGTTAATTGATTATACAACGACTTAAAACTCGTAGGCACTATTTAGAAAGTTGCTTTAGCGAATTTCTAGAGATGCCCTTTTGTTTTTAGGGTTTTACCCAAAGCCTTAAGCGGAAAAAAGAGTTTTCCGAATAGGTATTATTTTATACGAGCTGTCTTTTTAGGCAGCTTTTTTTAGGAACAAAAAATTGACTGATATTAAAACGCTCATTAAAAATCTTCATCCATTAGAAACAAAAGTTCTTTTGAATTACAGTGTAAAAGATATTCTTACATCCGAACGGCTTTCAAAAGACTTAGGCTATAAAGAAGGACATTCAAATCAAGCATTTAGCTGGCTTTCGGCAAAACAATTGCTGTCTGAGTTAACACGTACTCCCCACACGTATTTTGAACTTACAGATTTTGGGCGAGCCGTTGCAAAAAATGGTAGCGCAGAACAAAGAATCATTTCATTCTTAAAAGAAAATGGCGCACACACTCTCCCTGAAATTGCAGAAGGAACGGCGTTAGAAAGTAAAGATGTCGGTTCTGCTTTTGGAGCTTTGCGAGCTGAAGGCGTTCTCAAAATGAACGATGAAAAAAAAGTTGAATATACTGGCGCAGAAATTCCACAGCGTATTCTTGTTGCAAAGAATCTTATTGAAAAAGCCTTAAATTCAGAAAATGCTCAATTAGATGCGGCAAATCTTTCTAAGGAAGAAATTGAAGTTATGGCAGGGCTTACAAAAAAACGTGGTGTAAGCGAAACCCCATTCCGCACTATTGAACGAGAAACTGTTGCCTACAAATTAACAGATACCTTTACTCAAGTTGTAGATGCGTTAAAACAGGCAGGAATCACGGGGAATGAAATTGGGGAACTTACTCCAAATATGCTTTCAACTGGGGAATGGCGAAAGGGTGTTTTCCGAAGTTATAACATTTCAGTACCCCCCGCCCGTATTATTCCAGGACGAACAAATCCATACGTTCAATTTTTGGAAAGTGTAAAGGACAAATTGTGTTCTCTCGGATTCCAAGAATTTGATGGTCCGCTTGTAGAAACGGAATTCTGGAATGGAGATGCGCTTTTTATGCCACAATTCCATGCGGCTCGGGATATTCACGATGTTTACCGCATAAAAAATCCAACTCATGCAAAATACATTGAAGAACCTTACCTTTCAAATGTGGCGGCAGTTCACAAAAATGGCGGAAATTCAGGAAGTCGTGGTTGGAATTACGAATTTGACCACGAGTTTACAAAACGCCTAATTATGCGAAGTCAAGGAACGGTTTTAAGCGCACACCAATTGCATTCCGCAGAAATTCCAGGAAAATATTTTGGGATAGTGCGGTGTTTCCGATATGACAAAGTTGACGCAACGCACCTTAGCGATTTTTACCAAACAGAAGGCATTGTTCTTGGTGAAGATGTAAATTTGCGCACATTGCTAGGCTTTTTGGAAATGTTTGCTGTAGAAATTGCAGGAGCTTCTGAAGTGAAATACGTACCAGGGTATTTTCCATTTACGGAACCTTCTATAGAAGTACACATAAAACACCCGAAACTCGGTTGGTTTGAACTTGGAGGGTCAGGCATTTTCCGCCCCGAAGTAACAAAGGCAATGGGAATTGATGTTCCTGTTCTTGCATGGGGCATGGGAATTGACCGAATGGCACTTATGGCACTTGGCTTAAACGACTTGCGCGAACTTTTTAGCGAAGACATTGAAAAAGTCCGTCTAAGAAAAGCAAAATTCTAAATTGCAATTTTAGGAAAGTGCGGTTAACACTTTATGCGATTAATCAGCACTTCCTAAATTAAGCGTTTTCTTCGGATTCTGAAAGTGAAGACATTACTTTGTGAAGTAGACTATACAATTGCATAGCCTCTTGCGGTTCCATCTTTATACAACGGCTCATTTTTGCAGGGATTTGCACGGCTTGTTCGCGTAAGGCGAGTCCGCTGTTTGTAATGCGCAAAATAACATTTCTTTCATCGGTTTTCATTCGAGTTCTTGAAATATAACCTTTTGATTCGAGCTTTTTTAGGACTGGCGTTAAAGTTCCGCTGTCTAAAAAAAGATATTTGCCTAATTCCTTTACATTCATCTCGATTTTTTCCCACAAAACCATCATTGTGATGTATTGCGTATAGGTCAAATCGAGGGCATCCAAAAATGGCTTATATCGCTTAATTATTTCTTTGGAACAAGCGTATAGTGGAAAACAAATCTGATTTTCTAATTTTAAACATTCAAATTTTTGCTCTTCCATTTTCCCTCCGAAAAAACACACCTTTTTAGCACAATTTCATTGTACGCTATATTATAGCGCATTTTGTTTTTTGTGAAAAGTCCAGTTTTAAAAGTCTGACAAAATATAGCACTCACTTTCTGAAAAGAAAAGACTCTGCTTGCACACACTAATGAAAACTGCGCACTCCAAGGCAAAATTGGTCTTTTTTCCGCGAATTTCCTGTAGGAGCTCATCTTGTCGCAGCAGAGGTCTGTCACCGATTTTATGCGTCCATGTTCTGCAATGCGTCGAGGATTTTGTGCCGCCAGTAGAACGACGTCGTCAGGTCGATTCCGCAGATTTCCGCCGACTTCCGCAACGAGTCGCCGTTCATCAGGCTCTCGACATATTTTTTCCAGACGGAGAGGCTTTTCGGCGAGCCGGAGATGATTGTTCCAGTCGTGGATGAAAACTGCTTCTTGCAGTCCATGCAGATGAAATTCTGGGTTCCGTCGGGTCTGTGTCCGTTCTTTGAGGCATGGCGCGAGTGGCAATGTGGGCAAAAAATTCCGTCGGCGAACCGTTTTTTCATCATGAATTCGTCTTTCGTCTCCTCCTGATATATCTCGGAGCCGCCAAACATGGCTATGATTTCGTTCAGCTCCTCTTTTGTGAGTTTTTTCAGTTCCTCTGAAATCTCTTTTGCGGTCATTTTTTCGCTCCTATGATGGAATTTTAGCAGATTTCATTAAAATGTGCAAATAGAGCCAAACTATATTTAACGGTCTTTATTCCCGTCAATGAAATAAATTACTGATTTAAGG
>CALCEK010000221.1 GCA_937900125.1 uncultured Treponema sp.
TTCGGGAATAGTCGTAATTTGAATATTTTATGACCCAAGTTAAAAAAGTGCGTTTTAATTCTGGTGTGTACGTTAAAAATTGTTCAAGTCGGTGATTTTGTGCATACACGTAGGCTTTCATCAAAGTTCGGTAAATGCACCCCAAAACTTCGTAAGCGTAATTTTGGAATTCTACAAGTCGCCAATGATTGTAAATGCGCGAATAGCTAAAGCGTTTTAATTCCTTGATAAAATCAAAATAGGCAGGGCTAAAGCAAAGTCCTTTTTCGGGACTGCTTTGTTCGCACATATCAACAATCAAGTCATTTATTAAAACTGTAGTGTTTACCGCGCGTCCAGAACGATGAACTCCGCTTGTTGTGTAATTTGAGTGTTCCTTGTTCGGTCCAAAACCTAGTGTTTGCGAAACTAACTCCCTCAATTCCCTATAGGCCGCCATATCCAAAATGTGATACGTTCGGGCATCTTCCATATCGCGTCCCAAAAACGCAATTTTATCGCTCAATTTTACAACGCACCCTTCCCAAGTGAATGGCTGCGTAACTCCCGGGCGCATAATGTCGTACAAATCGCCCGCTTTTTCGCGCGGTTTAATTCCCTGCTGGTCAATTTCGCCACAATGAGAAATCAGCCCGTCACGAACTGCAAAAGTTAAGTCAAGATTTATTTCGTTTTGTGCGGGGTCTTGAAGCGTGTCGATAAAATCGGCAAAAAAAAGACTGTTCCGCTCATGCCAAAATTTTTTTGGCGCATTTTTGCCTTCGGAAACTTTATTTTCCGTCATAAGCGAGTTGAGAATTTCTTCGCCCGCGTGACCGAATGGCGCGTGTCCAATGTCGTGTCCGATTGCGATTGCCGAAGTTAGCTCCGTGTTAAGCCCTAAATATTTTGCGATTGTGGAACTAACGCTTTCTACGTGAAGCACGTGTTCCATTCTTGTACAAACGTGGTCATTGTGTGGCGCGTAAAAAACTTGTGTTTTGTGTTTTAAACGGCGGTAAGATTCGCAATGCAAAAGTCGCGTATAATCGCGTTCAAACTCAGAGCGAATGTCGTTTCCGCGCGGATATAGCGAGTTTTCCCGATGAATGCACTGTTCCCAATGCGGATGTTTTTCATTCATTTGCACAGATTTAAAAGAATCTTTCATAAAACAATCATAACACACGCTTTTCTTTTTGTACAGTTTGCGTGTACGACCGCCGTGCACAAAATTGCATTTTTTAGAAAAATATTTTATTCTAATGGAATGGAAAAAAAAGAGTTGCGGCGTTTTGTAAAAGGTAAAATTTCTTCGCTTACGGCGGAGCAAAAAAAGCGCGAAAGTGATTTTGTTTGTAGCGAGGTTTTAAGGCAAAAAGAATTCATTTTTTCTGACGCGATTTTTTCTTATATGGCTTTGAAAAATGAGCTTGACCCTTTGCAAATTTCTTTGAAGGCTTTAAATGAAAATAAAACTCTTTTGCTTCCAGTTGCTTTGCCACGTTCCTTGACTTCTTTTCCGCAGATGGATTTTTATACAGTAAGCAAAAGGGATTTTGCGGAACAAACATTTGTAAAAAGTTCCTTTGGCATAGATGAACCTTTTCCCGAAAAATCGCGCCTTTTTTTGCCACAGAATTTTGCAGGGAAAAAACTTTGCGCTATAGTTCCCGCCCTTGCGTTTAGCAAAAATGGAGAACGTTTAGGGCGCGGTGGCGGCTACTACGATTCTTGGCTTTTGCACTTTAGACAACTTTGTAAAAAATACTCAATAGATTTTACCGCAATCGGCGTTGGCTTTTCTGTTCAAATTGTAGATTCAATTCCCTGCGAAAGTTATGACCAAAAAGTAGATGTTTTGTTGCACTCAACATGACGGGGGTGAGTTTGCGGTTTTTTGTGCGGAGTTTTGCGGGATTCCGACTTTTGTCGGAATGGTGGGTAGAGTGGGGGCTTTGCGAAAAAAAATGGGCGCAAAAAGGTGAAAATGCGGTGTTTAACAAAATGCGCCCTTTTCGCTCTAAAACGCGAGGCCTGTTTTGTTTGTACTTTTTGGCATTTTGTTTTTAAAGCGAGCGCGATGCCCTTTACTTTACACTTGGGAAAAAATTGGATAAAATTGGCGAAATAGTGAGGAACGATAAATGGTAAAATTAACGCTTTTTTCTGAACCGCAAGAATGTGTGCCGCCTAGTGAGGAAATCTTAAAAACGCACAGACAACTTACGGCGCAAGAAATTTATGTGTTAATTCAAAATCGCAACACTTCTTCTGACCCCGACTGGAAAAATGTTTACGTGTGCAAGGGCGACGGACTTTTTAATCCTTTGCAGATTCAACAAAGCGAATTTACTGGAACTGTGGTGTTAGGGGCGGTTAGAAACGCAACTCTCAAATATCACGATTTAGAGTTAAAAACGGGCATTTATCGTTCAGTGTTAAATTCCGTTGTTATAGGAGACGATTGTGTAATTCACAATGTAAGTTATCTTTCTAATTATTACATCGGAAACCGAGTTTTGCTTTTTAACATTCAAGAAATGTCCTGCACGGAACATTCAAAGTTTGGCGAGGGAATTTTAAAGGAAGGCGAGTCAGAAGAAAATCGTATTTGGATTGGAGTTGGAAATGAAAATGGCGAGCGCGGTGTTTTGCCGTTTAGGTCTTTGCTTCCGTCAGATGCGTGGATTTGGTCAAGATACAAAGAGGATAAGGAATTACAAAAACGCTTTATCGAATTAACTGAATCAAATTCAAAGCGCACAGATAAAACTCACGGAATTGTAGAAGACGAAGCTGTTATAAAAAATTGTACACTTTTAAAGGACGCTTGGATTGGAACGGCAAGTTACATTAAGGGTGCGTTTAAGCTGAAAAATATAACAGTGCTTTCTTCGGAGGCGGAACCTAGTCAAATTGGCGAAGGCGTAGAATTGGTAAACGGCATTATGGGTTACGGAAGCCACGTTTTTTATCAGGCAGTTGCAGTTCGTTTTGTTATGGGGCGTAACTGCCAGCTAAAATATGGGGCAAGGCTCTTGAACTCAGTTTTAGGAGATAATTCAACAGTTTCTTGTTGTGAACTTCTTAATAACCTGATTTTCCCCTTCCATGAGCAGCATCACAATTCATCTTTCCTGATTGCCGCAACCATTCAGGGACAAAGCAATATTGCCTCAAATGCAACAATCGGGTCAAATCACAATTCGCGTTCTCCCGATGGCGAGTTGCTTGCGGGACGTGGATTTTGGCCAGGTCTTTGTTCCGATTTTAAATACGATTCTTATTTTGCAACATTTGTTTTAGCGTCAAAAGGAAGTTATCAAAATGAATTGAATATAACATATCCATTTTGTCTTTTAACTCCAGGCGATATGAACTCGGAGGGCATCCCCTCACAAGCAGTGCATATTATTCCTGCGTATTGGTTTTTGTACAATATGTATGCGATTGTTCGCAATAAGTATAAATTTTCATCGCGCGACAAACGGGTTGTAAAAGTGCAACACATAGAAACAAATCCGCTTGCGCCAGATACCATGCAAGAAGTGATTTTTGCCCTAGAGCGCATTATTGAGCTTACCGCCCGCTACTTAACGCTAGAAGAAGCCGATTGTGCGAGTATGACGCAAGAAAATCCCAATCCGCACGTGTTGCAAACCTTTCGGGCAAAGGCTCGGTCTGCAGGAAGCCGCGCGGAACTGCTACAAGTGGCAAAAGATTACTTGCACCAAAATCGCAAAGCAACATTTTTACTTTCTGACGACCGTTGCCAAAAAAAATACGGCGCGTTAATCTATAAGCCCGCACAGGGCTACACCGAATACAGGCGTATAGTAAAATATTTTGCGTCCGACAGCATTTTGGAATGGGCGCGTGCACGGGCAAAAACTGATGTACGCAAAGAAGACCTTTTGCACTTAGAAGCCGCTCCGCTTTTC